>JBILLP010000488.1:0-3217 GCA_044376025.1 Bradymonadia bacterium | reverse complement strand
CCCGACAAGGATGCACCCTTGCGAGCCGAAGAGCAGGTAGATGCAGGATGCAACGACGAGAACGCTCTTAGGCCTCACGCAACACCTCATCGCGGCTCGCCGGCCATCGACACGTCAGATCTCGAGTCGAGGCCCGCAGGCAGTCATCCATGTCGCATGGTCGATTCTCATGTTCGCATCGCGCAACAAGGCCAGGCCAACCCCTGTCGGGTGACGATGCTTCACCGTCACCAAGGAGCTCGCCACCAAGGCTCACCGAACCTCCCGGGAGGCGGCTCCCTTCGGTTGCGCGACGGTCGCCCGTGTCGTCTGCGATGTCGGGCGTGGCCGCCGCGGCGTCGAAGGTCGTGCAACCCGGCAGCGCCAGCAGCAGGGCCGCGAGCGCACCCGGCGAGGCGGGGCATGTCGGCAGGGTCGGCATCACAGGTCTCCAGAGTCGGCGCAGCGCCCTGGTCGCATAGCACGGGCTCGTCGGGGCCGCCAGCAGGGGGAGTGTCCGGCCGCGGGCCAGACGACCCGGGAGCGCTCCCGAGGTCTGGAGCAAGCCGCCTCGTCAGAAGCGGCGGCGGTCAGCGGCGTCTTGGTAGGGTCGCCCGAAGTGGGAACGCCTGAGGCGAAGCGCGGCGCCATCAGACGTGCCCAAACGTTCGCCCCACCACGGAGACCCAGGTCAGTACCGAAACGGTTCGCTGTTCCAGAAGCTGATGGCTTTCCGAACATCAGAACACTGAGGAGACTTCGCGAGGGCGTGTCCGCCACCCAGCGCAAGTCCGCCAATCAGATAGGGCATCGCCGTTGCGGGGTTCATGGCCAGGAAGTACGACAAGGCGCCACCTCCCAGATAGCCCATCGCGCCCTGCTTGGCCATCTCCTTCAAGCAGCGGCGAGCGGCATGTTGCGCCTCGGCCTCCGAGATTCCGGTGTTTCTGATCGCATGGATGAGCTCGTCGTACGGATTCGCCATGACTGTCTCCCTAGGTACACCAACCGCCCTCTATCCCCGAGAAACCTGACTCAGAACGCCCCGCAACACCGAGTCTGAGCCGTGGGTACTCAGGGCGCTCTCGCCACAACGGTGCATCTGGCTTCGTTCGGGGCCATTCCCACGAAGCCTCTCTTGTCAACCACTGAAATGCAGAAAGTCCTCCAGCCGACCCACAACGGTTCCATACCGATAGTTGCCGCCTTCATGAACCAAAAAGTGGCATGATGCGCAAAGGATCACGCAGTTGCCGAGCGTATTCCGTCCTCCGAACTTGGCGTGGCGGACATGGTGAGCGTGGGCAACCTCTCCATACCGATGATGCGAGCGCCCTGCTTCGCCAAGCTGCGCCACCCGTTCACCGCATGAGCCGCAACGATGTCTCTGCCGAACCAAGGCGAGCTGCTTCGTAGTAGCGGTGAACTCGATTCGCGACATGGTTGCTTCCTCTATCCAGACCAGACCGCTTCGCCAGACACCCCAGTCCTTGGACCCGAGCAGCCTCACGACAGCAGGTCTGAAAGACCCTCATCGAAGGCCGCGGGCCCAAGCCCCGCCAACCACGCGATGGGTGAGCTTGCACACCCCGCCGCCACGCGGGAGCACCCGCGTACTCTGCGGGATTGAAACCGTCAAGGAGATTCGAACCCCTGCCCGGTGGAGAACTCGATCGCCCTGAGCCGGCGCCGCACCTGCGGCTCCGAACCAGGCCGCCGCTCCGGCATACGCCGAGGCCGCCGTTCAGACCCGTGCCGACGACACTCCGGTTTCAGCGCTACTTCCGCAACCCGTCCGCATCGTTTCGCTTGAGCAACACGGCAGTGAGCATGAGATAAAGCACAAACCAGAGTCCGAGCGACAGGTTTGCCAGCGCCATCTGCGGCGCCGCTTGCGTCTCGAGCCGGGGCCTTGCGGGTGGCACGTCGCCGCGTCCGCGCGACTCCGCACTCTTTCGCTCCACGTCACGAAGCGGGCTTCCCGAAACCCCGTACACGGTCTCAAGAGGCGCCAGCGGCAGGTCGAGGTCGACCGATGGGCAAACCTGACCACAGATGGCATGTCGTCGTGCTCGGGCCGTCCCCGTCTCGATGCCCGTGCGCTCCAACTCAAGCCTCGCCGATGGGTCCTCCGACCCGTCGGTGGCGGCGCACGTCGCAGCGCGAAGCGAGGGCTCCCGGATCGCGCTCTCACACAGCGCGGGCCGGCCCTGAAGACAACCCCACCTCAGTTGCGTGTCCCGAAATGGGAGCTTCGAGGGGTCTGCCACACGCACCTCGGCCTCGGTCGCCGCATAGCACGCGTGCAAGATCGCGTCTGGATTCGACTGCGAGTAGACCCCGCGCATCAACGACTCGTACCCCCACCTCGTCAGCGTCAGCCCGGCGACGCCTCGCGCAAGGGGCGTCATGCTCGAGACCGGGAAGATCGAACCCGCCGCCAGGACCTGCGGAATCAGTACCAGTGGGAGCATCGAGACCGCCGCCTCCGGCGAGCGGAACGCGGCGGAGATCGCCAGCCCGAGGCTGGTTGACGCAAGTGCCGACAGCCACAGCACGAGCCAGAGCAGAAAGAACGAGAGCATCCCCTGCAGCCCGAAACCGATCCAGACCGGGAGCAACAGCGTCAGAGACTGCACCAGGGCAATGAGGGTCAGCACCGAGAGCTTCGCAGCGAGGTACGACCCTATGCGAAGGTTGACCATGCGCTCGCGGCGATAGATCGACCGTTCCCCGACAATCTCGCGGACTGCATTGCTGCAGCCGAACCACACCGACGCCACGACCAGAAGAAACAGAACCCGCGGAACGGTGTCGAAGAATCGAAGCAGATCAAGCGAGTCACCGCCTGCCTCCCGAAAGATCAGCCACACGAACATCCCGATAGCCGGCGCCTGACCCAACACCACCAGCGCATTCACCCGATCCTTCAGCCGCAGGGTCAGGCACCGCGATGCCAGGATCCGCGCCTGTCTCGTGAAGCTCGCGGCGCGATGACCAGCCGCTCCTCCCCGCGACCCCCGCGCCCGTACTTCGATCCGGTCTCCCACGAACGCCTTCCAGAGACCTGAGGCTCGAAACGTCTCTGCCCGGCGCCTCGCTGCCTCCACAGGACGCGCGCTGCGTTCATCGGCGGTCAGGGGCTTGAGCACATTCCCGGGATCGGCGAGCAGCGCCTGCGACGCCGACGCCGAGGTACCCTCCGGGTTCATGTACTCTAGTGCGTCCGGATACGCCG
>JBILLP010000485.1:0-3220 GCA_044376025.1 Bradymonadia bacterium | reverse complement strand
ATGTCGCAGATCCTGGATTCGGCGGCGATGACACCGTCTAGGCCTTTGCTGAACGTTGGCTGGCTCATGTCGGTCGCCTCCTGCACGGGCGCGGGGCCCGGAGGTCAAGGGAGAGGGTGAATCACCACGGGCCACGCAGGCTTAGAGCGTTCTTTCGGAGACGTCCAGCGACGTTGCGATCGAAGCGCGTTGCAGGGATGGACCGGGTGGCCGAATACGGGTCGACCCGTGCGCCGCCCGTGGTGAGCGTCGCGGGGATGCGCCGGTGCCGGCAGCGGTGCGGATCGGCCTAGCGCGCGGTGCCGAAGCGGGCGATGTTGCGCGAGGTCTCGTCGACAAGCTGGCGGCGGAACTGCTCCATGCCGGCGAAGGCCTCGCCGACCTCTGCGAGCACGGAGTCGATCTCCTCGGCCTGCCGGGAGAACTCATCGAAGTCGATCTCGGCCTTGCGCTGCGTCGGCTCGTCGCCGCTGGCCACGGCGGCGGCGCGGCGCTCCTCGGCGGTTGCGCGCAGCCGGGCCAGCTCGCCCTCTGCGAGGGCGCGGCGCTTCTCGAGGTCGGCGAGCTGGGCGCGGGCGACATCCTGCAGGTTGACCCGCTGGGCGTCGGTATCGAGCACGCGCTGGACGATCATCTCGCGGATGTGCGGGGTGGTGACGGCCAGGTAGGACTCGAGCGACAGCATGTTCGCGGGCTTGCAGGCCTTGACGCGGCCGACCGGGGGGCGCTCGGTGAGCGGGGCGGTGTCGGGGCCGGCGGCGGGCGCGACGCGGCGCGGCAGCTCGTCGGGGTTGGCGTTGGGCAGCAGCTCGACCCGAGCGGTGAAGCAGGCCTGCAGCACGTTGCGCATGAGCTCGGTGTCGAACTCCTCGGTCGAGTGGCCCTCGGGCGCCTCTGCGAGGGCGGCCGACTGCTGGGCGGCAGCATCGAGGGTGTCCTTGGCGCGCACGTAGGTCGCGGCGAGGTCGCTGTTGAGCGCCTTGATCGCGTCGACGGGGATCGTGGTATCGGGCTTGGAGCCGCACGCGGCGAGGAGCGAGACGAGGAGGCCTGCGGCGGCGAGGGTTCGACGAAACATGCGTCGGTGCTCCGGGGGTACGGTTGGGCCCGGCCAGCAGCGACCGGGCGACAGGGAACCACCTTGAACGGTACCCCCCGCCCGCCCGCAGCGTCAAGAAACGGGCGACTCCCGCACCCCGCGCCACCCCGAATCCCCGATTGCCCCCCCAATTCGTTGCCGGTATGCACATCCCGCCGCCCCGCCGGCAAACCCCGCGCACCCGCACACGCCATGGCCACCCGAAAGACGGTCAAGACCCTCCAGCAGCTCCGCGACCAGGGGCAGCCCATCACCATGGTGACCGCCTACGACGTCACCTTCGCCCGCCTCTTCGACCAGGCCGGCATCGACTGCCTCCTCGTCGGCGACTCCCTCGGCAACGTCGTCATGGGCTACGACACCACCATCCCCGTCACCCTCGACCAGACCATCGCCCTCACCTCCGCCGTCGTCCGTGGCGCCTCACAGGCCCACGTCATCGCCGACATGCCCTTCGGCAGCTACGGCGCCAGCGTCGAGTCCGGTGTCCAGTCGGCGATCCGGCTCCTCAAGGAGGCCGGCGCCCACGCCGTCAAGCTCGAGGGCGGGCGAGCCTTCGCACCCACCGTCCGCGCCATGTCCGACATGGGCATCCCCGTCATGGGACACCTCGGGCTCACCCCCCAGTCGGTCCACAAGCTCGGCGGCTACTCCGTCCAGGGCCGCGGCGACGCCGCAGAGGCCCTGCTCGACGACGCCCTCGCGCTGCAGGAGGCCGGCGCCTACGCCATCGTCCTCGAGATGGTCCCCGCCGAGCTCGCCGCGCGCGTCACCGAGGCGCTCCGCATCCCCACCATCGGCATCGGCGCCGGCAACCAGACCAGCGGACAGGTCCTCGTCTGCTACGACCTCCTCGGCCTCAACGAGGGCTTCTCCCCGAAGTTCCTCAAGCGCTACGCCCAGCTCGCCGAGACCGTCCGCGACGCCACACGGGCCTACATCTCCGAGGTCCGCGAGCGCTCCTTCCCCGGCCCCGAACACTCCTTCAAGGCGTAGCCCCGTGCGCATCGTCACCGAGAAGCGCGAGCTCCGCGACGCCCTCGCCGCCTCGACAGGCTCCGTCGCCCTCGTGCCGACCATGGGTTATCTGCACGAGGGGCACATGACCCTCTTTCGGCGCGCCCGGGCACACAACGACCTCGTCGTCGCCACCATCTTCGTCAACCCGACGCAGTTCGGGCCCAACGAAGACTTCACCGTCTACCCGCGCGACCCGCAGGGCGACTCCGAGAAGTGCCGAAGCTCCGGCGTCGACCTGCTCTGGATGCCCGAGACCACACAGGTCTACGCCCCGGACCACACAACGACCGTCCGTGTCGACGGCCTCACCGCAGGCTTGTGTGGTGTGTTCCGGCCCGGCCACTTCGAGGGCGTCGCGACCGTCGTCGCCAAGCTGTTTGGTGTGGTCCAGCCCGACCGCGCCTACTTCGGCGAGAAGGACTTCCAGCAGCTCGCCGTGATCCGGCGCATGGCCCGCGACCTCGACCTCCCCGTCGAGGTCATCGGCGTGCCCACCATCCGCGATCCCGACGGCCTCGCCATGTCGTCGCGCAACGTCTACCTGTCGCCCGGGCAGCGCCAGGTCGCCCTGGCGCTCTCGCGCGCCCTGCGCGCCGCCCGCGCGCTCCACACCTCCGGAGAGCGGTCGGGCTCCGCGCTCGAGGCCGAGCTGCACCGCGTGCTGGCCGCCGAACCCACGATCGCCGTGCACTATGCCAGCGTCGTCGACCCCGACAGCCTCGCACCGCTCGCCGGCACCATGCTCCCCGACCGCGCCGGCGCCCGCGGCGTGATCGCCGTGCACGTCGGGCGCACACGGCTCATCGACAACGCCGCGCTCGACCGCGACGACCCCTCGTTCGCCGGCCTCACGCCATGACCACCCCCACACCGCTCTTCTGGACCGGCTGCGCCACCACCCTGCTCGCGCTCGGGCCGCTGCTCTACGCGGAGCAGCGCGACCGGCGAGACCTCTCCTGGTTCTTCAAGCCGGTCGCATCGACCGGGTTTGTCGTCGCCGCGCTCGGGGCCGGGGCGCTCGACAGCACCTTCGGCACCACGATGCTCGTCGGGCTGGCGCTCTCGTGGCTCGGCGACGTGCTGCTGATCCCGGCATCGAGC
>JBILLP010000486.1:0-3220 GCA_044376025.1 Bradymonadia bacterium | reverse complement strand
GCCGCTGCGGTGGTCGCCCTCGCCCGGTCTCGAGATGCTGAGGCTGGGCTCGCACAACCGCATGACGCACAACTTCGCGGTGGTTGATGCCAAGAAGGTCTTCACGGCGAGCGCCGGCCCGCAGGTGGCCGGGGGAACACGCCGGCAGCTTCAGGCGGTCTTCGAGTCGGCCGACCTCGCCAAGGACTTCGGCGACGTGTTCGAGCAGATGTTCGGTGGCATCTTCGCGACCACCGTCACGGCGTACGGTGAACCGATGCCGGCAGACACGAACAACCGCACGCGCATCCCGATGCCCGACGGCTCCGTGCTCTCGACCTGGTTCGGGCCGCAGGAGCCGATCCTCAAGGAGGTCATCGACCGGGTGTACTCCGCGCGCGCCTCGGTCTTCGTGGCGACGACCCAGCTGTCGAACCGCGAGCTGGTGGCGGCGCTCCGCTACAAGGCATCCGCGGGATTCGAGGTCCGGGTCGTGGTCGATGCGTCGGAGGCGACCGCGGATGGGAGCCGCGCTGCCGAGCTCGAGGCATCCTTCGCTGCACTCGGGCCCGAGGCGAAGGTCTCGTTGCAGCGGGTCGACGACCTCGGTTTCAACGCCCTGGTCACCGACACCGAGGCGTCGCCAGTCGACGGCAGCGTCTACGATGCGTCGCTGGTCATGACGACGCAGCCCGCGGTCGAGACGAACCCCTTTGTCGTTGGCGCGGCGGGCCCCATCCCCCGCGCCGCCGATGGCTTCTTCGACTCGCACGCCTGGGCCGTCTCGGAGCAGGCGTCGCGTCCCCACCCTCTCGTCCGCGAGGTTGCAGCATGGATTCGCGCCAACGCCTCGCGCTGAGCGCCCTGCTCAGCCTCTGTGCCGGTTGCTCGCTCGAACCCGACGCGTCGGGCCTCGAGCAGGCGCTCAACCCGCGCATCGACGTCTACTTCAACAACCCGTCGTCGAGGCCGGCGGCCGCCACGGACAACATGTCGGATGACATGCTGATCCAGTCGATCGACCTGGCGGAGTCCTCGATCGATCTGGCTGTCTACGGCTTGAGCCGTCGCCCGATCATCGAGGCGCTGATCCGGGCGCATGGGCGGGGCGTCGCGCTCCGGATGGTTGGCGACGCCCGGAGCATGGGCGGGTACGTGGGCGGGTACAACGACCTCGACCGGTTGAATATCCCGATGCAGGTCGGGAACCAGAACCACATCATGCACAACAAGTTCTTCGTCTTTGACCGGCACCGGGTGTTCGTCGGGACGGGGAACATCACCTCGAACAGCTTCGACCGCGACAACAACGCCTGGGTGATCATCGACTCGCCCGCGGTCGCGAGGGACTTCATCGACGAGTTCGACCAGATGTTCGCCGGCCGATACGGCGCTGCCAAGCAGGAGATCGCCAACGGCGAGGAGTACGCGGTCGGGGACACCTCGGTTGAGATCCGCTTCTCTCCGCAGGAGGATTCGCTCGGGCGGCTGCTTCAGGCCGTTGAGGAGGCGCAGCACTCGGTGCGCTTCTTCATCTTCGCGTTCACCAAGGATCAGGTCGGCTCGGCGATCATCAACAAGCATCGCGAGTTCACGGCCTACAACCTCTGCTGTGACCCGTCGCGGCAGTCGGAGCGCGACACCTCGGGCGCCGACTGCAGCGCGACGCAGTGCGAGTCGCCGTTCGAGCCGAAGGTCGTGCAGGGTGTCATCGACCAGTCACAGCTCCACTCCAACGGCCCCTACCACGAGCTCTACCGCCTGCTCGCGTACGGCGTCGACGTGGTGCTCGACGGCAACGACAACTCCGCGCAGCCCGGTGACTACCAGGGCGGCGGCGCCCGTCAGCACGACAAGACCGTGGTCATCGATGCGGGGTTCGACACCGCGAAGGTGGTCACGGGCTCGTTCAACTGGTCTTCGAGCGCGACGCAGGCGAACGACGAGACGCTCCTCGTGCTGCACGGGGAGCGGCTCGCGGGGCAGTACGCTGAGCACTTCGCGTCGCTGTTCTCACAGGGCCGCAGCCCCGGCAGCCGCTACATCGGTGACGACTCCGACCTGGCGCCTGGAGACATCGTCTTCAACGAGATCGGCTGGGATGGGTACAACGGGCGCGTCGACACGTCGGACGCGTCGGGTGACCTCGTCTACAACGACGAGTTCATCGAGCTCCTGAACACCCGGGACGAGCCGATCGACCTGTCCCTGTGGACGATCGCGACCGACGAAGACTTCGTGCTCGGCTTCTACCCGGGGACCATCCTGGGTCCGCATGAGCGATTCCTGATCGTCGACCACAACCTGGCACCCTACACCGACTCGAGCCCGCAGACCGAGGTGAGCGCCTTCAAGAACGCGAACATGGTGATGAACGTCGCCAATGACCCGCGCTTCCTCCGGCTGTCGCTCCACAACCTCGACTTCCGCATCCGGCTGCTCGACCCGCGGGGCAACGAGATGGACCGCGCCGGCGACGGTGGCCCCGCCTTCGCCGGTGGACGGCGAACCGAAGGCGGGACGATCCGGAACCGATCGATGGAGCGTGTCCACGTCACCTGCGACGGCAGCGACCCAACGTGCAGGGTCTTCGGGCCTGGCGACGACCCGGCGGCTTGGCGCGCCTGCTCGGCCAGCGAGGGCGGCGTGAACGTCAACGACGTCTTCAAGCAGGTCGTCATCGCGACCCCCGGGGAGCTCAACAGCGGCGGCGAGGTCATTCCGGCGCCGGACGGGTCGTTCCGCCTGCCGGCGACCCCTGCGCGGTAGGTTCGTAATGCCTGTGCTGACTCGACCTGGCCTGGACCCCGTTGACGTGACCGGGGCGCGCATCGGCGAGGCTCGGCTGGCGTTGGTGGACCTGGGTCGAGGTGCCCGGTGAGCGGGTCGTTCGTCGACGCAGGGCAGCTGCTCCGGGACGAGCGTCGACGTGCCGCGCAGGCACTGGCTGCCTGTTCGACCCCCGACCTGCTCGGGCAGGCATCGGCGATCCGCGATTCTGCCTGGGGTCGCACGATCACCTGGTCACCGAAGGCCTTCTTGCCGGTGACCAACCTCTGCCGGAACCGCTGCGACTACTGCACCTTTCGGCGCTCGCCGGGAGACGCGGGCGAGTGGACGATGTCTCCCGACGAGGTCACCGCCGCGCTCGACCGGGCGGCGGCGGCGCGATGCATCGAGGCGCTCCTCTGCCTGGGCGATACCCCCGAGACCGCCTTCGCCTCGTACCGTCGGCTGCTTG
>JBILLP010000484.1:0-3230 GCA_044376025.1 Bradymonadia bacterium | reverse complement strand
CGCGCCGTCCGCAGGATGGCCTCCTCCTTGGAGTGCCCCTCGCGCACCTCCTCCAGCAGCCGTGCCAGCACGTGGATGGTGTCATCGACCGCCAGGCCGACCGCGATCGAGAAGATGATCACCGAGGTCGTGTTCAGGTTGATGTCCCGCAGCGACATGTAGCCGAGCGTCCAGATCAGCGGCAGCATGTTCGGGGGCGCGCTGATCAGGCCCATCCGCACGCTCCGGAACAGCAGCGCCATGAACCCGAAGATCACGATCGAGGCCAGGAACATCGAGCCCATCAGGTCGCGGATCAGCGACTCGAGCCCGCGGCTGCCCGAGTAGGCGTCGCCGGTCAGCGCGAGCGAGACGTCGGGCCAGGCGGCGAAGCGGCGGGCGAACTCTGCGCGGATGTCGGCACCGAGCGCCTGCGCGGCGTGCGAGCCGATGTCCTCGACCGAGACGTTGATGCGCAGGTCGGTGCGGTCGAGGCTGACCCACGAGGTCAGGGGGTTGGGGCGTGCCCCCTCGAGCAGGCCGGCGAGCGAGGCGACCTGGGCCGTGCTGGCAAAGGGGCGTTCGCGCACGGCGGGGTCGCCGGACCAGGCGACCCAGGTCTCGCGCAGGTAGTCGGCGTAGCTCGTCGAGGTGATGACGCCCCGCTGCGCCCCGAGCCAGCCCTGCATCCCGGTCACCGCGGTGAGCAGCTCGGCGTCATCGAAGCGGCCCGGCACGGTCGAGGCCAGGTGCAGCTCGAAGGGCACCGCGCCGCCGAGCTCACGCTCGAGCGTCAGGGTGGTGTCGTGGATCTCGTCGCCCGGCCTGAAGGTCTCAAGCAGGTGGGTGTTCACGGGCACGTCGCGGGCCGCCCAGGCAGCGGGGGCGATCAGCAGCACCGTCAGCGCGATCACCGTGCGCGGGCGGCGCAGGCCAAAGCCCATCATCGCCACGACGACCTTCTCGATCAGCCCGTCTCGCCGCGCGGCGTGGCTGCGCGCCGATGGCGCCGGCGCGAGCGTCAGCACCGGGGGCAAGAAGAGCACGGTGACGATGTAGGCGAGCATCGCGCCGAGCGCCGCCAGGACGCTGAAGTTGCGGAGGATCTCGGTGTGCGAGACGATGTTGCTCGCGAAGCCGACCGACGAGGTGACCGCGGTGAGCCCGCAGGCCACGACGACGGCGAGGGCCGCGCGGCGCCCCGCCTCGATGCGGTCGCCGACCGCGGCGTGCTCCTCCATGTAGCGGCTGACGACGTGGATGCCGTCGCTGACGCCCACGACCATCAGCAGCACCGGCAGGATCTGGTTGATGATGTTGATCGGCTGCCCGACCCAGGCCATCGCGCCAAGGAGCATGGCCGACGACGCGGCGACGGCGAGGGTGGGGAAGACGATCCCCGGCCACCACCTGAACGACAAGAAGAGGAAGAGCGAGCAGAGCATCATCGACAGCGGCACGAGGCGCGTCTGGTCGTGAAAGAACTGGTCGATGACCCAGACGCGGATGTGTGGCAGGCCGGCGAGGCGCGCGGTCACGCCGGCGGGGGGCGGGTTGGCGGCGAGCCATGCGGCCAGAGCGCGGTCCATCGGGCGGTTGCGCTCGACATCGGTCTGGTCTCTGCGCACGTAGAAGGCCACGACGGCGGTGCTGCGGTGGCCTGAGGCGTCGGCCTCCGAGACGAGGCGACGGTCCCAGAGCGACGACGTTGACAGCGCCTCGCGCAGCGCCGCAGCCTCGGCGGGCTCGACGGTGTCGCCGGCGACCGGGTTATCGACGCGCAGCTCGTCGGCGCCGACGCGGCGCGGCAGCCCGGTGCGGGTCGGGGACTCGACGCGCTCGAGGTCGGCACGGTCGCCGAGGGCCGACGCGGCGCGGTGCATCCAGGCCAGGGTGTCGTCGGCGAGCACATCGGGGGCCTCGACGAGCACGATGAAGACATTGTCCGACTTGCCGAAGCGCTCGACGAAGGCGGCGTCGATCGCCTGCTGGTCCTCGAAGGTCGAGAAGAGGGCCTGCGGTGAGAAGTCGGCGCGGAGCCCGCGGACGACAAAGCCCGCGCAGGCGGCGGCAAGCAGCAGCGCAAAGAGCCCGAGCGGGATCCACCGGCGTCGAAGCGCCACGTCGGTGCCCCACTCGACCATCCGCGTCAGCCACTGCATGGCGGGCGTTGCCTAGCCCTTTCTGCGGTTCGGGTTCGGGCTGGTTCCGGCGGGGCGGCTCCTGCGGCCGATGGCCATCCAGGAGTTCCCGTTCACGGTGGGCACCGAGAGCGGCGTGACCTCGGTCGTGCGCTGGCTGCCCTCGGTGAAGACGAAGAGCAGCTCGCGCGCCCGCGGGTCGATCTGCTCCTGCGTGATGTCGAGGTCGTCGGCCGGGGCGCGGACCGGCACCGCGGTCGGCGGGGGCGTGAGCCCGGCAATCGAGGGGGGCGGGGTGCCGGCCCTGCTTGCCAGCTCAGGCGCGGTGGCGAGCAGCAGCTTGGCGAGTGCGCGCCGGTCCAGCGGCTCCGTCTGGGTCGTGGCGACCGAGGGATCGGTCGGCTCCGCGGGCTCAGGCGAGCCGGGAGGTTGCGGTGGACGGCGTTCCGACGACACAGGCAGCTCGGGTTCGCTGATGCTGGGTGAGCGCCTACAGGAACGTCACGCCACTGCCAACTCCCGTTGACCATCGGCCCCCGGGGTCCCGCGGCGCGGGCGTCCCTCGCGCCTGACGATGATTGCGACGACCCCGGACCTCGCTACGCTACGAGCCGTCGGCAGCTCCTCATCCCCGCTTTCCCGCACCCGCCCGTGACGCGACGACAGGCCACCCGCTCCGCCCCGACCTGGTGGGCCTTCGCCGGGCTCCTTGCCACGGCGCTGCTCGGCGGCTGCTCCGGCGACGAGCACGCAGAGGCGGACCTCGACGGCCATGACCACGGCGGCCACGGTGATCTCGAGGTCGACGGCAGCGACGCGGGCCACGACGACACGGACCACGGTGGCCTCGACACCGACCCGGGCTCCGCGGATGGCTCGGGCGACCTGCTCGAGGACTGGCCGGTGTTCGAGGACACCTTCCAGGAGGGCTCGGGCTTTTCGATCCAGCAGGGGCGGCTCGCGCTCGAGGCCCGTGCCTCGACCGCGGCGATCCGTCCGGGCAGGCCGACCGCCGTCTGGGGCTACAACGGCAGCGTGCCGGCCGGGCCGATCCGGGTCCGCCAGGGCGAGTCGCTCACGGTCGCCTTCACGAACCGCATCCCGCTTGGC
>JBILLP010000483.1:0-3235 GCA_044376025.1 Bradymonadia bacterium | reverse complement strand
CCGCGCGCCGACTCTTCCTTTTCTGGTCCGTCGAAGGCCCGCGACCCCCCGAGTCACCGTGTCGACCCACCCTGCAGCCTCCCCTGTCCGCCGATCGCGCGGGCGAGGCGGCCGGGGAGGCGGGTCGCGGTGTGCCCGGGGCTTGCGCTCGGTCGCTGCTTCAGAAACGCTGCCCCTGTCGAGACGTCGCCCGTTGGCGCGCGTCTGTCGAAGGTCACGCCGGTCTGCGTCGATGCTCCACGCGATCCCCTCCCTGCCCCTGCGCCGCGCCCTGGCGCTGGTCTCGCTGCCGCTGTTCGCCGCAGCGTCGCCGGCCTGGTCGGAGCAGATCGAGGGCTCGGGCGGCGACCTGGTCGAGGGCTCGGGTGAGGCTCCCGCGTCGCCCGGGGCCGCCCCCGGCTGCTGGCCGGCCGCGACCGCGGTGGCGGTCAACGAGGCGCTGCGGCTGCGCGTTGGTCCAGCGGGCGCGGCCTGGCGGGCAGAGACGCGCACGGCCCCCGGAGCCGGCTGCGAGGTGTGGCTCGTCGGCGAGGGCGCCGCGCTGCGTGCGGGCGTCGATGCCGCGCAGGACGTCGACCTCGTGGCCGCCGAGCTCGCCTGGAGGCTCCCGGAGTTCGAGCAGCTGGTCTCGCGCACGGCGGCGCTCGGCGCGACCGCGGCGCTGCGCGCGGTGCGTGTGGCCCGGACGGTCGCCGCGCTGGCGTCGATCCGGCGCGAGGAGCCGGCGCCTGCGCCGCGGAGCGACGTGGCGGCAGAGGCCGGGCGCGCGGTGCCGAGCAGCGGCGCGGCGATCGACGTGACGGTGCTGAACGGCGACGTGGTGGGCGTGGTCCGGGGTCGGCTGGGCTTCTGGGGCACCTCGATGTCGTCGGCGGGGTTGGCCGGCTGGGTGACGCTCAGCGAGGTGCCTTCGCAGTATGTCTGGCAGCTCGGCGATGCCGAGGTGCGGGGCGAGCTCCGGGTCGCGGGGCTCGCCGGATCGTGGGTGCAGGTGTGGCCGTCGGGCCTGCTGCACCTGTCGGTCGAGGGCCAGGCGGGCGCGACCTACGCGCGCGCGGAGGCCAACGAGCTGGTCGCGGCGGCAGAGTCGGCGTGGATGCCTGAGGCGACGCTGCTGGGGCGGCTCGAGTGGCCGGTCGGGCCGGCACGGTTCGGCGTCGAGGCCGGCTACCGGGTGGTGGCCGGCGATGAGATCGTGGTCGGCCCCGAACGCTGGGCGCTGACCGGCCCGCTGGCGGGCCTGTCGTTTGTGTGGGAGCGGCCATGAGGGAGTCACGATGAGTGCTGCAGCCACGACCCTGGTCCCCGATCCGCTTGCGGGCCGCACCGACGCGGAGCTGGTGCTGGCGGCGCGCAAGGGCGACTTCGCGGCCTTCTCTGCGCTCCACCGCCGGTACAGCCCGGTGCTCTACCGCCGCCTCTCGCGGCTGGTCGGCACCGGTCCCGACGTCGACGACGTGATCCAGGAGGTCTTCTTGCAGCTCCACCTGAGCCTCGACCGCTACGACCCGTCGCGCCCGCTGATCAACTGGCTTCAGCGCATCGCACGCAACGTCGCCTTCAGCCACCTTCGCAAGCGCCCGGCAGAGCTCGACCCGATCGGCCTCGCCGGGCTGCATTGCTCGCAGGACGAGTGGCGCAGGCTCTCGTCGCGCGACCGCCTGAGGCTTCTCGACGCCGTGCTGAACCAGATGAGCCCCGAGGCGCGCGACGCCTTCGTGATGTTCGCGGTCGAGGGGCTGACGCTCGCCGAGATCGCGGAGATCTGTGACGAGCCGCTCAATACCATCGCCGCGCGTGTCCGCCGTGCCCGCGAGCGCCTCGTGCTTGCGCTGCGCAACCGGGAGCCGCACGAGATCAACCCCGAGAGGGAGCCGTGAACCGCATGGGAACCCCGATCGAACAGCAGCGCGCCCGGACGGTCGACTACGTGCTCGGCCACCTGGGCGACGAGGAACGCGCCGCCTTTGAGCGCGCGATGCTCGATGACGAGGCCTTCGCCGATGAGGTGCAGCGCACCGCCGACCTGCTCGAGGCGGCGCGACAGGCGCCGTCGTGGGGCTGGACCGAGGAGCGCGCCGCCGCGAACCTCGGGCGCATCCAGGCGGCGATCGACGCCGGGGTGGTCACCACGTTGACGCCTCCGCCCGCGCCGCTCGACAGCCCCGGGCAGACGGCTCCGCTCGCCGCCGTCGCGGGTAGCCCCGGACAGGCCGGCGCGGCGGCCACACGGCTCGACAAGCGAGCCGCGTGGCTCGCCGCCGCCGCCGCGCTGGTCGGGCTTGCCGGCGGCCTGGCGATCCGCGCCCACGACCTGGTGCCAGCCGAGCCGTCGTCGGTCGCGAGCGCGGCGGCGGCGTCGGTCGCGGTGGCTCCGCCCACGGCTCCCGGCACCCTGCCCATGCCGACAGCGCTGCCCGCCCCGTCCGCGACCGCCGCGCCGGCCCCGCCGTCGGAGCCGGTCGACCTGCTCGCCACCGCCAGCACCGCCCCGGACGGCTTCCCCGGGCACATCTACGCCTCCTCGGGCGCCTCGTGGCGCGCCGACGGCGACGAGGGCTGGACTGTCTACCTCGGCAGCGGCGCGCTGCTCGTCGAGTGGCTGCCCCTGCGCTCCGAGCACCTGCGCCTGCGCACCGCCGACACGGTGGTCGAGGTCACCGGCACGGTCTTCTTCGTCGATGCGAGCCAGCCGCGCACCGAGGTCACCGTGGTCGAGGGCAGCGTCGAGGTGAAGCCCACCTCGCCGTCTGCCACGCCGGTCGCACCGGCCCGCGTCCGCGCCGGTGGCGCCTGGCGCATGGGTGATGGCGCCGGCGCGGCGGGTCGCGGGGTCGTCGAGGCCGCCGCTGCCCGGATCGACCTCGATGCCCACCGGAGGCGCCTCGCGGCGCGGACGGCGCGCATCGCGGACACGCTCCGCATCGAGGCTGCGCGCCGCCCGCAGGCAGTGGTGCCGCCGGCGCCTGTGGCCGAGCCGCCATCGCCGTCGCCGTCGGAGCTTCGACAGGCCGCCGATGCCGCGATGGCGCGCAGCGAGTTCATGGTGGCGGCCAACCTGCTTGAGCGGCTGCTCGCGGCGCGGCCTGCGGCGTCGGAGTCGCGCGCGGCCCGGCTCGACCTTGCGCGGATCTACCTGCACAGTGTCCGGCGGCCCCAGCAGGCGGCGGCGCACCTTCGTGTGTTGCTCACGGAGTCGGCCGGTAGCGCGGGGGAGCAGGCGCTCGCCTCGACG
>JBILLP010000482.1:0-3236 GCA_044376025.1 Bradymonadia bacterium | reverse complement strand
TCTACGAAGCGTGTGCGTGGTGCGTGCGCGCGACGGCGGGCGGCCGTGCGAGGGGCCGCATGGATGCTCGGCGGCGGGGGATGATCGCCTCGACATCGCGGGATCGATGCGGTAGGGAACGCTCCCCCGATCCCGGATGGACCCGTCTTCGCGGGACCAGGCTTCACGACCCCAGCACGTCGCGCCATGAAGTTCACCATCGACACCTCCTCGTTCAGCCGTGAGCTCTTCAAGGTGATGGGCATCGCGGGCTCCAAGAGCACGATGCCGATCCTGCACAACGCGCTGCTCGAGGCGCACGACGACGGGTCGGTGACCATCGCGGCGACCGACAATGAGCTGACGGTGGTGACGCGGGCGAGCGCCGGCGTGGAGTCCCCGGGCAGAGTGACCGTCCGCGCCAAGGACCTGTACGACGTCGTCAAGGGCATCCGCTCGGAGAGCGTGAACGTGGAGCGGGCCGACGACGGCCTGGGCGTGCTCGTGGTGGGCGGGACACGCCGTGCCCGGCTCGTCGGCATGGACCCGGCGGAGTACCCGTCGCTGCCCCGCATCGAGGGCGTGACCCCGGTGAAGGTGCCGACGACGAAGCTGCTCCGGGTGATCGACCGGGTGCTGCCGAGCATCTCGACCGACGAGGGCCGCCCGAACCTGACGGGCGCGTTCACGCGGCTGCAGCCGAGCGGCGCCTTCTCGATGGTCTCGACCGACGGGCACCGGCTCAGCCAGGCCGGTACGCGCGTGCCGGGCTTCGACGGCGACCCCGGGCCGCTGGCCAACGGCATCATCATCCCGCGCAAGGGCCTCGCGGAGCTGAGGCGAACGGTCGACACGACCGAGCCTGAGGTCGAGATCTCGACCAAGGGGTCGAGCATCGTCTTCGCCTACGGCAACACCCGCATGTATGTGCGGCTGATCGACGGGACCTTCCCGAACTTCGCGCAGGTGATCCCGGTCGAGAAGCCCGAGCGCCGCGCCATCGCCAATCGCAGCGAGATGCTGTCGACCATCAAGGCGGTGTCGCAGTTCTCGAGCGCCAAGACCAACAACGTGCGGTTGAGCGTCGAGGGAGACGCCCTGTCGTTCTTCGCGAGCAGCGAGACCGGCGAGCTCGATGACAACGTGCACGTGCAGTACAGCGGCAAGCCGGTCAAGGCGGGCTACAACTACAAGTTCCTCGTCGACGTGCTCTCGGTGCTGAGCTGCGAGAAGGTCTCGGTCGAGATCATTGACACGCTGTCGCCCACCATCCTGCACGAGCTCGAGGGCGAAGACGGCGACGAGTCGCTCTTCATCGTCATGCCGATGCGCATCTGACGCGCCCGCCGTGCTGCTGCGCTCGATCAGCGTCGAACGCTTTCGCAACATCGTCGAGGCGCGCGTCGAGCCCCACCCGCACTTCAATGTGATCGAGGGCGACAACGGCCAGGGCAAGACGAACCTGCTCGAGGCGCTCGGGGTGCTCGCGTCGCTCAAGTCGTTCCGCGGTGCCCGCAACCGCGACCTGATCGCCGATGGGGCCGACGAGGCGACGCTGCGCTGCCGGCTGCTGCGCGAGGGCATCGAGCGCGACATCCGCATCGACGTGATCCCGCGGGGGCGGCGCGTCTTCTTGCATGACAAGCCGGTGCGCCAGCTCGCAGAGGTCTACGGACTGCTGAACCTGGTGAGCTTCGTGCCCGAGGATGTCGCGATCGTGCGTGGCGCCCCGGCGGAGCGCCGGCTCTTCGCCGACCGCATGATCTTCTCTGCCCAGCCGGCCTACGCCGACGAGGCGAGCGCCTTCGAGGATGCGCTGCGGCAGCGCAACGCGGTGCTGCGTGACGAGCGGCCCGACCGCGGGCTGGCACGCGCCTTCGAGTCGGAGCTGCTGCGCCATGGCGTCACCGTCGCGATGCGGAGGCAGCGGTACGCGCATCGGCTCGCCCCGGTGCTGGCGCGCACCTTTTCGGAGATCTTCGACGAGGGGCTCCCGCTCGAGGCCCAGTGGGAGGGCGAGCTGCTCGACCCGATCAGCGCGGCGGGCGGCGTCGTGACCGAGGAGGCCCTGCACGCGGCGTGGTCCGAACGGCTCGACCGCACCTGGCAGGCCGACGTGGGGCGCGGCTTCACCGGGACCGGACCGCACCGCGACGACCTCCGCCTGCTGCTCGATGGCCGTGACGCCCGGGTGTACGCGTCACAGGGGCAGCAGCGGGCGATCGTGCTTGCGCTCAAGATCAGCGAGATCCGGCTGCTCGAGCAACAGCTCGGCCATGCCCCGGTGCTGCTGCTCGATGACGTCTCGAGCGAGCTCGACGCGCGCCGCAACGAGCGGCTGTTCGGCTTCTTGGCGTCGTTTGACGGGCAGGTCTTCATCTCGACGACCGACGTGAACCATATCAGGCTGCACCGCCCCTTCGAGCGCTGGCACATGGTCGGAGGAGCCCTGACACCGCGGAGCACCGCCCCATGAGCGAACCGACCCCTGAGACCCCCGCAGAGCGCGTGACGCGCGTCGAGGGCGAGGCGATCGTGACCTGGATCCGCCGCCCGGGCAACCGCCCCTACCGCTACGACCTGCACCTGCAGGCGCTGACGCCCTTCTTCTTCGTCGGCGCCTCGACGCTGGTCGGAGCGATCTGGTGGGCGGTGACGCATGGTGTGTGGGGCTGGCGCAACGCCGCGGCGCTGGCGCTGTTCGCCGGCTTTGGGCTCTGGGCCTTCTGGGTGGTGCTCCACTGGGTGCTCTTCTCGCGCCGCTGCTACATCATCATGCGAGACGACGCGATGCTGGTGGGGCGAGGCCCCCGGGCGTGGTCGATCCCGGTCAGCCTGCTGAACCGCGAGACGATCGACATCGCGGCGATGGGGCGGGTGGGGCTGACGACCGAGCTGCCGATCCGCGTTGACGGGCAGGTCTTTCGGCTGCTGCTGCTCGGGCCCTTCGTGAACCTGCGGAACCACCGGACCTTCATCTCGGAGCTGCTGCAGCACCTGATCCCCGACGAGCCGGGCGAAGCCGACGCCGACGAGCCGGCCCCGGAGGCCCCGTGAGCGCCCCGCGCCAGCCGGCCCGATGGCCCCGTGGCCGGACGGTCGCGCTGCTTGCGCTGCTGCTCTGGTCGGGGCTGCCCGGCTGCCGTCGCCCGGAGCCTGCGGCCGACGAGGGTTCGGGCTCGACGCCACCCCCCGCCGCGGCGCCGGCTCCTGCGGCGCCGGCGGCTGACGGCTCGGCCGACAGCGCGCCGCCAAGC
>JBILLP010000481.1:0-3238 GCA_044376025.1 Bradymonadia bacterium | reverse complement strand
TCGCGGCTGCCGGCGTCGAGATCGTCAACCTCGGCCAGTACATGCGCCCGAGCCTCAACCACCTGCCGGTCGACCGCTGGGTACCTCCCGAGACCTTCGAGGCCCTCAAGGCCGAGGGGCTCCGGTTCGGCTTTGCACACATCGAGGCCGGTCCGCTGGTTCGGTCGAGCTACCGGGCAGACCGGCAGGCCAAGGCAGCGAGCGCGGCACGGCGCGCGGAGGCCGGAGCATGAGCGCCTGCACGCGGTGCCGCGGCGTCGGGGCGGTCCCGATCGCGCCACCGGGAGGCATGCACGCGGCGGCAGACCAGTGCCCTGCCTGTGAGCCGCTCTCGAACTGCAGCGTCTGCGGAGGCTCGGGCTTCAGCTTCGAGCGGGACTGGACAGGCCAGGCGGTATCGCGACCCTGCCTCGCCTGCGGTGACCTCAAGCTCCGCGTGAGGCTGTTCGACGAGGCGGCCATCCCGCGGAACTTCTACCAGGCCTCGCTCGACGACTTCGCCCGCGGCGACAGGTCCCTGCGCGATGCCGCGACCGACCTGCGCGGCCTGCTCCGAGACTTTCAGCCCGGTGACAAGGGAGTCTGCTTCGGTGGGCACCCCGGCATCGGCAAGACCCACCTGCTCTGCGCGCTGCTCCGGACGCTGACCCTCGAGCGGGGCATCCGCGCCCGCTACGTCGAGTTTGCCCACCTGCTCTCGGACCTGCGCGCGGGCTTCGACCGGGGTGTAGGTGAGGCAGAGCTGCTCGGCGACCTGACGTCGGTCCCGGTGCTGGTGGTCGACGAGCTCGGCAAGAAGTCCGTCACCGATTGGCAGGTCGGCATCCTCGATGAGCTCGTCACGCGACGCTACAACCGTGAGGTCTCGACCTTCTTCGCCACGAACCTCTGGGCCGACGACGGCAGCGCCCCGCCTGCGGGAGGAGACATCGTGTCACGCCGCACCCTGGCGCAGGAGCTGACGCCTCGCATCTTCAGCCGAGTCTGCGCGATGGCGACCTACCGCAGGCTCGATGGCCCCGACCGTCGGCGCGGCTGACCCCCGGTTCGCGCCGTCCGCTGGACCGCACCGGGCGTCTCGCGTACCATGGACCGATGGATTGTCGCACCTGCGGCAGCTGACCACGGAGTTCTGCGATGCGGCGAAGGTGGCTTGGCGGGCTGATGATGACACTCGCGGCCTGCGTGTCGTCGAGTGGAGGCTCCTCGAACGGGGAGTGCACGACCAGCGACGACTGCGGGCAGGGTGAGGTTTGCGAGGCCGGCGCGTGCGTCGCGGCCGACACCGGCGCCTTCGACACCGCAGCGCCCGACACCACCGACACCGGGGCACCCGACACCACGGTCGACACCGGGACCGACACCACCTTCACGCCCACGCCGTGCACCTCGGGCGCCGACTGCGACTCAGGCTACTGCATCCCGACCGCCGACGGCAGCCTCTGCACCGTCGCCTGCACGGGCACCTGCCCCATCGAGGGCTGGGAGTGCCGGCTGATCTCGAGCAGCGAGGCCGACCTCGTGCAGGTCTGCGCGCCACCGGACCCGGTGCTCTGCGCGGAGTGCGACACCGACGCCGACTGTGACGGGCTGGGCAACTTCTGCCTGGCCCAGCTCGACGGCACCTTCTGCGGCACCGACTGCTCCGCCACCGGGACCTGCCCCGCCGACTACTCCTGCCTCAACTTCACCCGGTTCAACGAGCAGAACGAGCCGTTGATCGCGCGTCAGTGCGTGCCGAACTCGCAGAGCTGCTCGGGCTGCATCGACGCCGACGGCGACCGCTACGGCGAGGGCCCGAACTGCCTGGGCTCCGACTGCGACGACCTCGATGCCGCGGTCAACGAGGGCCGTATCGAGCTGTGCAACGGCATCGACGATGACTGCGACGGCGTGCGGGACGACGGGATCGACCTGTCGAGCGACCGGCGCAACTGCGGCACCTGCGGGGTGGTCTGCGATCCCGTCCGGGGAGAGGGCATCTGCGTCGACAGCGCCTGCGAGGTCTCGACCTGCGACGCCGGGTACAACGACGCGAACGGCGACTTTGTCGACGGCTGCGAGTACGCCTGTGTCCCGAACGCGGTCACCGGTGGCACCGAGCTCTGCAACGACATCGACGACGACTGCGACGGCGAGGTCGACGAGGATTTCGACCTGCTCCGCGACGGCTCGAACTGCGGCCGCTGCGGCGCCACCTGCAACGTGCCGAACGCCGCTGCGGTCTGCACGCTCGGGGTCTGCGAGCTGACCGACTGCTCCGGTACCTTCAGGGACTGCAACGGCCTCGCCGAGGACGGATGCGAGGCCGACATCCAGATCGAGCCGTCGACCTGCGGTTCGTGCAGCAGGGCCTGTGACCTGCAGGGTGCGGTCCAGGGCTGCGCCGCCGGCCAGTGCGTCATCGCCGGCTGCCTCGACGGCCGCGCCGACTGTGATGGCGTCTCGTTCAACGGCTGCGAGGTCGACCTGCGGACCGACGCCAGCCACTGCGGCACCTGCGACACGACCTGCGCGTTCGAGGGCGTGGTCGGGCGATGCGAGCTCGGGGTCTGCGAGGTCGACGCCTGTGAGGGCAGCACCGCGGACTGCAACCTCGACTTCGCCGACGGGTGCGAGGTCGATACCGCGACCAGCATCGAGCACTGCGGCGGATGCGACCGTCCTTGCGACACCACCAACGCCTCGGTCGTCTCGTGCGGACCCTTCGGCTGCGAGATCAACGTCTGCGGCGAGGGCTGGGGCAACTGCGACGGCCGCGTCGGCAACGGCTGTGAGCAGGACCTGCTCGACTCGATGCAGAACTGCGGTGGCTGCAACCTCGCCTGCGACCCTGACGGCGCCACCGGCTCCTGCGTCGCCGGCGAGTGCATCTGGGAGACCTGCCTGACCGACAACTACGACCTCGATGGCGACCCATCGAACGGCTGCGAGTACGAGTGCACCCGGCTGTCGACGACCGACGAGCCCGACGTGGCGGGCCTCGACGCCAACTGCGACGGCCTCGACGGCGACGTCGCCCGGGCCGTCTTCGTCTCGGCGTCGGGCAGCGACCGCAACGACGGGCTGTCGGCCGGCTTCCCGGTCCGCACGCTCGCTCGGGCCCTCGAGGCCGCGGCTGCCACGCCGGGACGTGACCAGCTGCTGATGACGGTCGGCATTTTCTCGTCAGGCACGGTGGTCATCTCGTCACCGATCAGCATCTACGGTGGCTACGGCGCGAACTTCAAGACCCGCG
>JBILLP010000480.1:0-3241 GCA_044376025.1 Bradymonadia bacterium | reverse complement strand
CGACGCGCACGCGCTGTCGCTCGAGGTCGAGGTGCCGCTGCTGCTCGAGGGGCCGCGGGTGACCGGTTCGCTGCGTGCGGTGAGCGCCTCACCGTCGGGGCTGCCGGTGGTCGAGGCCGCGCCCGAGGGTTTGGGTCCGCCGACCGGCGAGCCGGCGCCGAGCGCGCTCCGGGTGATGGGGCCGCTCCGGCTCGCGGCGATGCCGGGTGGCATCATCCCGACCAGCGACGACGAGCTCGGTACGCACCGCCAGCGTGCGGCGGTCAGGGTCGTGCAGCGCGCCTCGCCATCGAGCGCTGCCGCCCGGCGTCGCTCGCCCCTGCTGGCGACGGCGATCACCGTGGCGGTCGCCGGCGCGGGTGTCGGGGCGTGGCTGCTCTTGCGGGAGCCGCCGCCGGCCCCGGCAGAGGTCGCGCCCGCCGTCGGCGCGCAGGGTGGGTCTGCGGACGCCGGAGAGCCGGCCGCGCCGGGGGTGCCGATCCTGCCCGAGTCGTGTGGGTCGGGCGAGGTCGAGGCGATCTCGATCGGGGCCTCGCGGGAGTTCACGCTGTGCGGAGCGGGCGACGAGCACAACCCGGTCGAGGGCAACGGTGACTGCAAGGTGTCTGGGAGCCGAGGCGAGGACCGGGTGTTCAGGCTCGACATCACCGAGCCGGTGGCGCGCGTGAGGGTCGATCTGCGGGACGTCGACGAGGCGGCCCCGATCGACACGCTCCTCTATGTGCGCCGCGTCTGCGATCGGGCGGCGTCGCAGGTCGCCTGCAACGACAGTGTCCGCTGCGCCGACTCCGACCTGCAGCAGGACTGCCGTGATCCGGGTGCGCCGCAGCTCCGCCACTCCCGCCTTGATGCCACGCTCGACCAGGGGAGCTGGTACATCGTGGCCGACCAGTACAACTACTCCGCGTATGGGTGCGGCAGGGTCCGGCTCTCGGTGGAGCGCCTGCCCGGGGGCGGCCGATGAGCGACCTCGAGGCAGCCTGGTCCGACGTCTCCGGCACGTGGGTCCGCGTGCTCGGTGCACTCGTGCTGCTGGTCTCGGGATGGCTGCTGGCCCGCGGCCTCGGGCGGCTGGTGACCCGTGCGGTGCAGCGGTCGCCTGAGGCTGACCCGACGCTGGCGCCCTTCTTGGGGCAGTTCGTGCGCGTGGCGCTGCTGCTCTGTGCGCTGACGGCGACGCTGTCGGCGCTGGGCGTCGAGATGACCAGCGTGGTGGCGCTGCTCGGTGCGGCGGGCGTGACGGTCGGCCTCGCGCTGCAGGGCCTGCTCTCGAACCTGATGGCGGGGCTGGCGCTGATGGCGTTCAGGCCGTTCAGGGTGGGTGACGAGATCGAGGTGGCCTCGACGACGGGCACGGTCCGTGTGGTCGGCATGTTCTCGACCGAGCTCACGACGAGCGACAATGTGCACGTCTTTGTGCCGAACGCCCGGATCTGGGGCACCGAGATCCGGAACTTCGCGCGGCTCGACGTGCGCCGCTGCGAGGTGCAGGTGCCGGTGCCGAACGGTGCGCCGGCCGACGCGCTGCTGACCCGCATGGTCGCGGCGGTTGCGGGCGTCGAGGGCGTTGCCCGGGAGCCGGCGGCGGAGGGTGCGGTGGTCGAGGTCCGCGACGGCCACACGCTGCTCCGGGTCAGGTTCTGGACCGAGACGCGGCAGGCGTCGCGGGTGAGGGAGTTCGCGCTCGCGTCGGCGCGCCGCGTGGGCGAGGACGCCGGGATCTGGTCGCGGGGCTGACCCGACGCCGTGGCGGAGCAAGGCGGCCTGTCAGCCTCCCGTGACAGGGCAGAGGCCCCCTTGACGATTCTGCGACGCTGTGTAAGGCGCGCCCATCGCTCCCTCCTGTGCTGGCCGACGCAGGACAGCGACTCATCTTCGTATGCCCGCCGTTGTCCGACACGGTTGTCGGGGCTTCGTGCGCGCATCCTCGCTGCCAGGCGTGGAGGTCGGTATGTTTCGCTCGATTCGTCAGGTTTCGACACTCGGGGCCCTCACGGTCCTCGCAGCCCTGGCCGGCTGCTCCAGCGATGCCGGCCTCGATGGTGGGGCGCTACCCAGCGGTGCGGCGGGGCGTCCCGACGCCGGCGTGGCAGTGCCCGATACCGGCCTTGGCACCCCCGATGCCGGCGCTGGCGGAGCCTTGGCGCTCGAGCAGGATGGCCGCGTGGTCGTCGCGGAGTTCGAGGGTCGCGTCGATCAGGCAACCGGCACGCTTGAGATCACGCGCGTCGACGACGCCGACGTGAAGTCCGAGACGCTCCGGCGGCTGAACCAGGGGCTTTGCTCCCTGAATGTCGTGCAGGATGGCTCGCCGGGGACAGGCCCGGTCAACTCGGTCGAGCTCGTCACCGAGTCGACCGGGGTCGACGCCACGTGCACCGGCTGGTCGCCTGCCGAAGGCCGCTACTTCTGCGGCAACGTCACGGTGCGGTCGTTCTACACCGCCACGCAGAACGACGTCTTTGTCTATCTGCAGTCGATCAACCCGTCGGCTCCGCTCGTGCGGGTGGTCAACGGCACGGTGCCGCCCGGGATCACGAGCACCTTCCCGGACTTCTTCAGCTACGGCAACCTGACGCCACCGCCGAGCGCCGGGAGTGCGGCGACCCGCGAGTGGGTCTTCGACGTCGACACACCGGCCTTCACCTTCTCTGGCTCGGTCGTCGTCAACGTCGTGGAGACCTGCAACGGGGTCGACGAGGACTGCGACAGCCGCGTTGACGAAGGCGCCGGCTGCTACGCGGCAGGCCAGGCCTGCCTTGGCACGATCGACTGTGTCTCGGGCACGACCTGCTTCGCGGGCACCTGCCGTGCGCCGGCCGCCGCCGGTGGCTCCTGCGCCGCGAATGCTGACTGCGTGTCGGGCCTCGAGTGCCTGGCCGGCGTCTGCACTGACGCCGGCTCGCTCGGCTACCCCTGCGCGACCTCGGCGATCTGTGACTCGCCGCTGCTCTGCATCGGTGGCTACTGCACGTCTCCGGGCAACCTCTTCTCGCCCTGCTCGAACGACAGCGAGTGCACCGCGCCGTCGTCGTCGTGCTACCAGAGCCGGTGCCGCGCGAAGGCCGCCGACGGCGGCGCCTGTGCCGACGGCGACGACTGCACGTCGGGCAGTTGCTACAACAACGTCTGCCGTACGCTGCAGACCCCGGACGCCGCCGGCCAGGTGATCCTCACCGAGCTGATGCCGCGCGCCGTCAGCGGCAGCAACGACGCGGGTGAGTGGATCGAGCTCCACAAC
>JBILLP010000479.1:0-3247 GCA_044376025.1 Bradymonadia bacterium | reverse complement strand
GCGCACCATCGGTCGGCTCAGGCGCCGAAGCGATCCTTGAGTTCGGCGTAGGCGAGGCGGCGGTCGAACGCCGCGATGTCTGCGATGCGGAAGCGGCCGGCTCCGTCGAGGTCAACGAGCGCCGCATCACTGAGCTCGCGGAGCACATCGTCGGTATTGCCACGCTCAGCTCCGAGGACCTCAGGCAGATCGAACGGGATCGGGATGAAGGCAGCGGTGCCGATCACGTCGGCGCGGACGGCTTCGGCGCGAAGCTGCAGCATCACGCGTCCTGTGAACTCGCGCAACGCGAACACGCCGAGCCTGAAGTGGGAGTGGGCGACGCGGGCGGAGAGCTTGCGCGCAAGGCGTACCGCGAGTTCGGGGCTGCTCGAGATCAGGCCATCGAGCTCGTCGCGACGGATGGGCATCGCGATCACCGGCTCAACCGCCGTCGCGGTGCACGTGTACCGGGCTCCGGCGGCGATGGCGACCTCGCCAATCAGGCTGCCGGGCCCCAGCGTCTCGATGACGATCTCTTCGCGAAAGACCCGGCGGCGCAGCCTTACGTGGCCACTCTGCACAAGGAACATGCGCGTCGCTTCGTCCTCCTGCCTGAAGATGGTCGCTTCGGCCTCGAACTGGATCGCCCCGCCCATCGGAATGTTCACCTTCGATTGGCTCATGGCTCGAGACTCCGGGTCGTGGACAAGGCGCTGATGTGCTCGGGCAGTTCGAGCCACTCGAGGGTCAAGCGCGGCAGAGTGCCGGAGCCCGACGAGAGTGTGTTCAAGTTTAGTCGGAGCCGGCGAAGATCTGCAATGTTGTCCACATCGTACCAGCCCTCGACCAGCGCCGGTTCGATCTCCCTCTGCCGACAGGCCGCGATGGTCGCACGCGCCAGCCCGGGCTGGCTCCACGGCATCCGTTCGTACAGCCAGGGTCGATGCCCGCGCGTTGCGAGCAGGCAGTGTGCAAGCGCAGAGGTCACCGCCTCGAGGATCCGGTCCGGCATGTCGACCGAGTCCGTGCCAACGAGGACGACCGCGTCGGCGCGCGCCGCCGATGCCTCGCTCGCCCGTGACAGCCGCTCACCGAGATCGCCGTCGCCCTGCTCCTCGATGGTCCAGCCGCGGCGACGAGCGCCGTCGAACCAGCCGACGCCGCCGGTCACCCGCAGGACTCGGCCCCAGCGCCCGTAGTCCCGGGAGGTGACGTCCTTGATGAAGGCAGCCTGCAGCGAGGCGGCCTGCCCGGGTGTGAGGGGCGGCACGAGGCGCGTCTTGGCGAACCCCGGGATGGGTGCCTTGGCCATGACCACCAGTTCGATCCTCACGCGCTCACCCCCCGAGCCGGTCGCGGGCGATGACCCACAGGATCTTGGCGCCCGCCCTGACGCTGCCCCGAACGGTGCCGCTGACCTTCGAGACACCGATTCGCGGCCGGTATCTCACACCGACCTCGTCGCATCGAAGGCCTCTACGGGCAGCCCGGACCTGCATCTCGACCGTCCAGCCGAAGTCCTGGTCCACCATGCCGATTCGTTGGAGGGCATCCCAGCGGATTGCCCGGAACGGCCCGAGGTCGGTGAAGGTGACCCCGTACAGGCGCCGAATGAGCCGGGTCGAGAGCCAGTTCCCAAACCGGGCGACGGGCATCAGCGAACCCCGCTCCGCGCCGCCGAGCATGCGGGAGCCGATCACGAGGTCGGCCCCCGCCTCGATCCGGTCGAGGAGCAGGCCCGCCTCCTCTGCAAAGTCAGAGAAGTCACCATCGACGAAGAGCACCACGTCCGGGGGCGTCCGGGCCAGCTCGGCGATCCCAGCGAGGCAGGCAGAGCCGTAGCCGCGGCGCGGGGCGCCGACCACCCGCGCACCCGCGTCCCGGGCAACCTCTGCGGTGCGGTCGGTGGAGCCGTTGTCGGCCACCACCCGGGTCCGGATCCTCGGATCGACCAGCGCCTGCAGCACCCTGCCGATGCTCTGCTCCTCATTCAGGGCCGGGATGACGACGTCGACGACCATCTGCTCCGAAGCGCTCCGCGCGGGCGTGAGTCGGCTCCCCGACACGCCGAAGTCCTGCTAAGCGAAGCCGCCGGAGCGTGGCAACGGGATGTGACGGAGGCAGCCGGGATGACTCGAAGCGAGCACTACACTGCAGCGGGCGTCGACATCGATGCCGGGGACGAGATGGTGCGGCGAATCAAGCCGCTCGCCGACGCGACCCGCATCCGGGGCGCCGTCGGGGGCCTCGGCGGCTTTGGTGCCGTCTTCGATCTCGCGGAGGCGGGCTATGCGAGCGGCAGCCCCAAGCTCGTGTCCGGCACCGACGGGGTCGGTACCAAGCTCAAGATCGCCTTTGCGCTCGACCGGCACGACACGATCGGGATCGACTGCGTTGCGATGTGCGTCAACGACATCATCGTTACGGGTGCCCGGCCGCTCTTCTTTCTCGACTACTTCGCGACCGGGCGCCTGAAGCCGCACGTCGGGGCGCAGGTGGTGTCGGGGATTGCCGAAGGGTGCCGACAGGCGGGGTGCTGGCTCGCCGGTGGCGAGACCGCGGAGATGCCGGGGATGTACCCCGAGGGCGAGTACGACCTCGCCGGGTTCGCGGTGGGGGCTGTCACACCCGAGCGCGAGGTCGTGGCGGCAAGCACGGGCGTTGGCGACGTGGTCATCGCCCTGCCCTCGTCGGGTCTGCACAGCAACGGCTACTCGCTTGCGCGGCGTGTGCTGCTTGCCGGTGACCCACGCGAAGCGCTGGCAGTGACCTTGGCGGGCGACATGATGCCGGTGGGTGAGCGACTGCTCGAGCCGACGCGCATCTACGTGCGCGCGGTGGAGTCGTTGTTCGCCGCAGGGATCCGGCCTTCGTCGATGTCCCACATCACGGGAGGCGGACTGTGGGAGAACCCGGCACGCACCATTCGGGCCGAGCTGGCCATGAGACTTGACCTTGCCGCGGTGAGGTCGTTCGGGCAGCCGCTCTTCACAGAGATCAGCGAGCGCGGCGGCGTTCCGGAGTCAGAGATGTACCGGGTGTTCAACATGGGGATCGGCTTCATGGTCGTGACCAGCCCATCGAGCGCCGCGGCAGCGTTGCGCGTGCTCGAGGCCGCCGGTGAACGCCCCCGTGTCGTGGGCGAGCTGGTACCCCGGACGGGCGCCGCGGTCGAACTGGCCGGAGTGAGCGATGTCCCGCTCCGGCGTGAAGCCGCCTCAGCTTAGCTGTGCCCACCGCGGCGACATGGTCGCAAAGGTCGTGA
>JBILLP010000478.1:0-3258 GCA_044376025.1 Bradymonadia bacterium | reverse complement strand
GGCCACCTACCTTCACGAACACCGCGACCAGGCGATCGACCGCAAGCACTCGACCGTGCGCGAGGCGGCCATGGTCGCGCGCGAGGCGGGCGTCGGTCGGCTCATGCTCACCCACATCTCGCCCAAGCACACCAGCAGCCGCGAGATCCTGAACGAGGCACGCGCCGTCTTCGCGGAGTCCCACCTCGCCGAGGACTTCACCGAGCATGTGATGCCGGTCCCGGATTGACCGGCTTGCCCGCTGCGAAGGTCCGCGGTACCGCTGTGGCGTTCGCGACCAGAGCCCCTCGCAGCCACCGGAGCCACGATGAGTCGAACCATGCCTGCCGTCGCCCGCCGCGCATCGATGACCCGACGTGCCGCGCTCGTCGCCGTCGGCGCGGCCCTGCTGGCCGCCTGCGGCTCTGTGCAGGAGAAGGCCTCGCCGTCGCCCGCCCCCGCTCCGGTCGCGCCCCCGCGTGAGCCCGCACACGTCAGGTTTGTGCACGCTTCGGCGCCGACGCCGGCAGTTGACATCTCGATCGGCAGCGAGCGCATCGTCGAGAACCTGCAGGTCGGCGGCTTCACGCCGCAGCGCATCGACATCGCTCCCGGCGAGCACGAGCTCGATGTGCGGGCGATCCGCGTACCGGGGCAGCCGATGCTCAGCGCCAAGGTCGACCTCGCAGAGGGCGCCAAGGTGACCCTCGTGCTGCTCGGGGACCCGAACTCGTCGGTGCCCGGGCAGCGGCTCGACCTGCTCGTGGTGCCCGACCCCGAGCGCGCCGTGGTCCCCGAGCGCCGCAGCCTCGTGCGCTTTGTCCATGCCATCCCGGGCGGGCCGGTCGTCGACCTGGCGGACGCCAACTCCCGGACGTACGCCCGCGACCTCGGCTACCGGCAGGTCTCGGGCTTTGTGTCGGCCCCGGCACAGACCGACCCGACGCGCCTGGTCGCCGCCGGCCGCACGCTGCTCGAGTCGGGCGTGCCCTACGCTGCGGGCCGGCTCTTCACCGTCGTGCTCATGCCGCAGGCCGACGGCTACACCTACGCCATCGTCAACGAGAGGCCCTGAGCCGTGTCGGCGCCCGGCGAGCTCGGCGCCCGCCCGGGGTTCGAACTCGACCGGCTCCAGCCGGTGCTGTTCGGGCTCTTCTTCGGCGGTCTGCTGCTCTGGCCCCTCGCGGGCCGCGCCTGGGCGCTCGGTGTTGCCGGCGGCGCGGTCGTCGGTGCCGGGCTGATCCCGCTCGTCACCGGGCGGTACCGCACCCGCATGGCACGGCTGACCGGGGCGGGTGCCCGCGCGCGGGGACTCTACTCGGTCGCGATCGGCGCCGGCCTGATCGCCATCGGCCAGTGTGGTCCGTGACCGCCGCGCCGACAGGCTGGGCCGCCGAGGCCGCCGCATCGCCCGGGCTGCTTGCCGCGTCGGCGGAGGTCGCCGCCGACGCGATGCCCGATGACGCCACGCATGACCGCTTCTGCGGCGACTGGTGGCTCCACCAGCGCCGTCGCGGCCACCGGACCAGCGCCGACGATCTGCTGACCGCCTGGCTCGCGGCCTCGATGGTCGAGGGTCGCCGCGTCGAGCGGTACGCCGACCTCGGCTGCGGCATCGGCTCGGTGCTGCTGATGACGACCCATGCGGTCTGCCCGGGCGCGGCGCTCGGGGTCGAGGCGCAGCGGCAGAGCGTGCGCATGGCCCACCAGAGCGTGGTCGAGCTGCCTGCCGGGGCGCCGCCCGTCGCGCTGCTCTGGGGCGACCTCCGGGCGGTCGATCCGGAGCGCTTCGGGCAGTTCGACCTCGTGACGGGGTCGCCGCCCTACCTCCCGGTCGGCACCGGCGTGCCGTCGCCCGATCCGCAGCGTGAGGCCTGCCGCTTCGAACTTCGCGGCGGCGTCGAGGACTACTGCCTCGCGGCGGCACGGCTGCTCGCACCCGACGGCTGCCTGGCGCTTGTCTTCCAGTCGAGGTGGACCGAGCGGGTGAGGCGGGCGATCGGCGCCGCCGGGCTCGAGTGGACCGACCAGGTGGATGTGGCCATGCGACGAGACGACGAGACTCCCTTCTTGAGCGTGTATGGCGCCGCACACCCGGGTGCCCGTCGCCCGGCCGCCGCGGTGGTGCGCCGGTGGGTGCGCGAGCCCGACGGCAGCGAGTCGGCAGACTACCGGGCGATGCGGGCGTCGCTCGGGCTGGTGAGGTAGCCGGTGCCGCCCGCCGACATGCCCTCACCACCGGGGCCGCGGCCCGGACCCACCCGATGGCTGCGCTGGCTGCACGCGCTGCGCACGCTGGTACCGATGCTCCGCGATGCCGCCGCCGGCCGCTTCAGGCCCCTGCCGTGGCGCACCATCGCTGCACTGGCCGGCTGGCTGCTCTACCTGGCCAATCCCTTCGATCTCGTGCCCGACATGCTGCCGCTGGTCGGGCAACTCGACGACGCGACCCTCTTCTCGCTCATGATCTGGCTCACCGCCGCCGACAGCGACCGGTACGAGCGCTGGCGGCAGCAGAAGCCCTGACCCCGCCGCGTGACGGGCCGATTGCGGGTCGTCGCGAGCCGGGGTAGACCGCGCAGGTCGTCTGCCGGGGTGCTCTGGTGTCGAATCCTGCCGAACGTCGTGGCCCTGGGCCGCGCCTCGCCGCCGGGGCGCTCGCGTTGGCCGCGCTGCTCGGCGCCCTCATGCTCAGCGCCCACCCCGCGGCACTGCGCGACTTCGCGCTCGACGACGCCTGGATCCACCTCGTCTACGCCCGCTCGCTGTGGGAGCAGGGCAGCTTTGCCTACAACCCGGGGCAGGTCGAGACCGGCTTCACGAGCCCGCTGTGGGTGATGGTGCTGGCCCCGGTCGTCGGGCTGTCGAAGGCGACCGGGATCGGGCTGGTGCTGCTCGTCAAGGTGGTCGGGGCGCTGCTTTCGGCGGTGACCGCGTGGCTGCTTGCCCGCCACGCTGCGAGGCTGGCCGGCGAGCGGGCCGGCTGGCTGACGCTGGTCGCGGCCGGCGCCTCGCCGCTGGTCGCCTTCGGGTCTGTCAGCGGCATGGAGGTCCCGCTCGCGGCGGCGATGGTGTCACTGGCGCTGACGCTTGGGCTCACTGGCGGCGGCTGGCCGGCGGGCGTGGCTCTCGCGCTTGCGGCGCTCGCCCGACCCGAGCTCGCGGTGGCCGGCATGCTCGTCTTTGTGTGGGGGCTCTCGACCTGTGCCGCGGCAGACCGACTGCGCCTGGCCCTGGCGCTCGCGCTGCCCTCGGCGCTGGCGGGCGGCGCATGGCTGG
>JBILLP010000477.1:0-3259 GCA_044376025.1 Bradymonadia bacterium | reverse complement strand
GATGGCTGTCAGCCTGCTGCTCTCGTTCGGCCTCTTCGTCGCCGTGCCGCACCTCGTGACGCTCTTCTTCGGCAGGGTGCTCGGCGTCTCTGCCCTCGACGGCACGTCGGTCGCCTTTCACCTGACCGTGGGGGCGACGAAGATCGCAATCTTCTTGTCGTACCTCACCCTGCTGTCGCGGCAGCCAGACATCAGGCGGGTCTTCGAGTACCATGGCGCGGAGCACAAGGCGATCTTCGCCTGGGAGGCCGGCCAGGAGCTGACGATCCCCAACGCGCAGTCGCACACCCGACTGCACCCCCGCTGCGGGACGAGCTTCTTGTTCATCGTCGTGATCGCGAGCATCCTCGTCTTCACCGTCTTCTTCAGGCTTGTGTCGCTGCCGCTGCCGCCCGGCGCCTGGACCCAGGCGGCGATGATCGCGCTCAAGCTGCCGCTGCTCTTCCCGATTGCCGGCATCGCCTACGAGTTCCAGCGCCTGTCCGCGAAGTCGCCCGACGCGTGGTACATCAAGCCGCTGATCTGGCCGGGCCTCATGCTCCAGAAGATCACGACGCAGGAGCCCGACGATGAGCAGGTCGAGGTTGCGCTCGCCTCGCTGAAGTCGGCGCTCGCGCGTGAGGAGCTGCTCCGGGCGGGCGCCGACGCGGGTCCTGAGCGGGTCCACCGCGTCTCGTCGCTGTCGGAGCTGCCGGGCGCGCCGGTCGCCGCGTGAGGCTTCGCGATGTTTGAGCGCCTGCAGCATGTCGAGTCGCGCTACCGCGAGCTCGAGGACCGCATGGGCGATCCTGAGATCGCCGGCAACCACGAGCAGTTCACCAAGCTGAACAAGGAGCTCGCGCAGATGCGCCCGGTCGTCGAGGCCTACCGCACCTGGCGCGAACTGACGCGGCGTCGCGACGAGAGCCGCGAGCTGCTCCGGGACGGCGATGCAGAGATCCGCGAGCTGGCGAAGCTCGATCTCGACGAGGTCGAGGCGTCGCTGCCGGGCGCCGAGACCGCGCTCAAGCTGTCGATGCTCCCGACTGACCCGCTCGATGACAAGGACGTCATCATCGAGATCCGTGCCGGCGCCGGCGGTGACGAGTCGTCGCTGTTCTCGGGCGACCTCTTTGAGATGTACTCCCGCTACGCGGCCACGCGCGGCTGGCGGGTCGAGGTGGCCTCGGTCTCAGAGGGCACCCAGGGCGGGTTCAAGGAGCTGATCGCCACGATCACCGGCGACCGGGTCTACTCGGGCCTCAAGTGGGAGTCCGGCGTGCACCGCGTGCAGCGCGTCCCCGCTACCGAGGCGCAGGGGCGCATCCACACCTCGACCTGTACGGTGGCGATCCTGCCCGAGGCCGAGGACGTCGAGGTCCATGTCGACCCGAACGACCTCAAGATCGACACCTACCGCGCATCGGGTGCCGGCGGGCAGCACGTCAACCGGACCGACTCCGCCGTGCGCATCACCCACCTGCCAACGGGCACCGTGGTCGCCTGCCAGGACGAGCGGTCGCAGCACAAGAACCGCGACCGGGCGATGAAGATCCTCAAGAGCCGGCTGCTCGACGCCGAACGCCAGAAGGCCGCCACCGAGCGGGCCGACGCGCGCAAGAGCCAGGTCGGCACCGGTGACCGCTCCGAGCGCATCCGCACCTACAACTTCCCCCAGAACCGTCTGACCGACCACCGCATCGGCCTGACGCTCTACAAGCTCGACCGCGTGATGATGGGCGAACTGCAGGAGCTGATCGACGCGCTCAACGCCGCACACCAGGCGGAGCTGCTCCAGGCCAACGAGGCTGACGGGCTCTGGTAGCGGCCGGTCACTGGCGCTCGAGGTCGGTGATCTCCCAGCTCCGGTACTCCCGGTTCCAGGCCCAGTACTCGGTGACGGTCTCTTCGCGGACGCGCGTGCTCGGCAGCTGGTAGGACTGCATCCAGACGACCACGGTGGCCGACTTCGCGGCGTCGTCGTAGGCGACCGAGCGCACTTCGAACTCAGTGACCTGGTAGCCCTTGCCGCGCTCCTCGATCTCGCCGAGGAACTCCTCGCGCTCACCATCGGCAAGGTAGTTCGAGGCCTCCTCGAAGCGTCCCCAGCGCAGGTGTGCGTGAAAGGCGTCGAGGTCCTTCGAGAAGGTCTCCCCGGCCGTCTGCGCTCCGCCGCATGCGGCGACGGGCAGGAGCGACACAAGGATGATGCTGCGGAGTCTTGAAGGCTGCATGGGTCACCGCGGGCGTTTGAGGTAGGTCTCGATGTTGCGCCGATGCTCGTCGTAGCTCTTTGCGAAGGCGTGTCGCCCCGAACCATCCTGCATGGCGACAAAATAGAGAAGCCCCGGCTCGTCGGCCGGCTCGAGGGCCGCGAGCAGGCTCGAGCGTCCCACCGCACCGATCGGCGTCGGCGGCAGCCGCGGGATCCGGTAGGTCGAGTACGGGTTCATCGGGTCGCGGCACAGCGCCGGGGTGGGGACCTTGGCATAGGTCGCGGCGCCGTAGGTGCAGGTCGGGTCTGACTGCATCGGCATCCGGGCGGCGAGCCGGTTGTAGAAGACCCGCGCGATGCGCGGCCGCTCCTCGGCGACCTTGGCCTCGCGCTCGACCAGCGACGCCACGATCAGCACATCCCAGGCGTCGACGCCGTAGCGGGCCTGCAGCGCCGCGAGCCGCGCCGCGGTCGCGACCTCTGACCAGACCTCGTCAAACCGCGCGCGCAACCGCGGCATCCACGTGTCGGGCCGCTCACCGACCGGCACCTCGTAGGTGTCGGCGAACAGCAGCGCCTCGGCGGTGGGTCGCAGGGCACCGGCGAAGGTGCGGAGCGGCTCCGGGCTGACGCCGTCGCCCACGCCGGCGAGGGCCAGGATCTCGCCGCGGCCGCCCAGTCCGAGCGCTTCCGCGGCGTCGGCCAGCTCCCAGAGTGTCCATCCCTCGGGCAGGGTCAGGCGGACCGACTCCGGCATGCCGGGCCCGCACAGCGCCCGGAGCAGCTCTCGCGGGGTGGCATCACCCGGCAGCTCGTGGCGGCCCCGCTGCAGGCAGGCGCCCGTACGCTCGAGGCGGATCGCCCAGCGCCACAGTGGGCTGTCGGACACCATCCCCGACGCGGTGAGGCTCCTGATGACCGAGGCCGGCGAGGCGCCCCGCTCGACCGTGACCGACCTCGGCAGGTCGCCCGGCACGACGTCCGACGCCATGAAGGCCGACCAGCGCGCCGCGCCCACCGCCGCGGCGCCGACCGCCAGCGTCAGGACAAGCGCGGCGGTGAGCG
>JBILLP010000476.1:0-3269 GCA_044376025.1 Bradymonadia bacterium | reverse complement strand
CCCAGTCCCAGCGGCTGCGCCCCCGCTCGAGCAGCGCCGCGACAGCTCCGGTGAGGTCGCAGGTCGACACCCCCGTCCCCCGCTCGAACCGGCAGGTAGCAAGCGGCGTCGGCAGCACCTCGGGCGGGGCTGTCCACGTTGCTGACGCGAGCGGGGTCACGGCCTCGTGGATCGCCACCTCGAGGGCGCTCCCCGAACCCGACGGCTGAGCCGCCCACGGCAGCGTGAGCATCGCGACTGCGGGACGGCTCCCGCGCACGGCGTCGGCGTCGAAGGCCAGCGTCGCGACCCAGGCGTCGCGGGCATCGGACGTCCCGAGCGGAAGCGACTCCCCGACATCCGGGACCACGTCGCGAAAGGCCTCGATCGAGGTCACGAATCCGACACGGACCGGCTCGATCGCCACGCTCGGCGGCGTCGGGGCGATGGCAAGCCTCGCGAGGCCGCCCGGGCCGGCATGGGCGCACTGCGCCATGGAGGCGCCGAGTGCGGCTGCGAGGAACTGTCGGGTGCGTCTGGACACACGGGGCAGATAGCGGGCAGCGCCGCGACTTTACAGCGCCAGCCCCCCGGGATAGCCGTTGTGGCATGCCCGATGCCGCCAGCACCCCGCCTGCCGCTACGCGGTCCACCAAGCTGTTCGTGGCTGCGGTGGTGGTTGCGACCTCGCTGCTGGCGCTCTGGGTGTTTCGGGGAGGCCAGCAGCCCACCCAGGGTGAGGCGCCTGCCGAGCTCCCCGCGGCGCTCCGCCTGCCGCCGCTCGAGCCGGATTCGCCGAAGCTGCAGGCGACCTGGGACGAGGATGCGAGGCTTGCCCGGGAGCGAGGCGAGCGACCGGAGGACGCCGCGCTGTTGTCAGAGTTCGAGGCGTTGAACCGCGCGAACCTGCTCGCGAGCCGCGGCGGCCCGCCGGTCCCGTTGGACCAGACGCGCAGCTTCGCCCGGAACTTCAGGAACTGGTTTGGGCAGTCGGGTGTCGAGGGCCTGCGCGCGCTGTCGGTGCCCGCGTGGGAGCGGTTCGAGGCTGGGTTCGTGTCGCTTCAGCAGCGGGCAGCAGACATGCAGCGGACCCCGTTGTCGCTGCTCGCCAAGCCCGAGGACCCGTCGATCGCGGCCTACGCCGACGCCTGCGGTGAATTCCTCGACATGGCCGTCACACTGGGGCTGGCCGACAGCGCCGGGGTGTGGACTGCCCCCGATACGTTCAGGCGCATCCTCTTCAGGTACCGGTGGATGTCACAGGCGCGGGAGCAGCGCCCGCTCGATGAGCTGGTGACCCCGGCCGAGCTCGACGCCTTCTGGCGGTGGCGCGCGGAGCGTGCGCCCGGGGTCTCCCGCGATGCCCGGATGCGGTACGTCGATGACGTGGTCCGGAGCCGTGGCGACTACTTCGGGGTTGACGCAGGCCTCGCCCGCGCCGCCGTGCTCGCCGCGAGGGGCGAGTTCAACATCGCAGCCACCGAGGTCCGGTCCCGCACCGGCGATGACGCAGCCGACCGGGAGCTCCTCGCGAGGCAGCTCGACGTGCTCGCGCGCAGCGCCGGCCTCCCGACGGCTCAGCCCGGCCACTGAATCGCGGCAAGGACCCGCGCGGCGACCTCACGGCCATCGAGCCGCTCCTGCCCCGGCCCGAACGAGAAGCGAACGGATCCTCGCACCGTCGGCTCGTCGAGCCCCATCGCGATCAAGACGGGAGAGGGGTCGATGCTGCCAGCCGTGCAGGCACTCCCCGCCGATGCGGCCACTCCGGCCAGGTCCAGCGCGGCGAGGAGCTCCTCGGACTCACGGCCCACAAAGGCGACGTTCGACGTGTTGGGCAGCCGGGGCACGCCGGCGCTGTTGACCGCGACGGCGGCGCGTGCCCGGAGCTCGGCCTCGAAGGCGTCCCGTACGACCTCGAGCCGCGACCAGATCTCGAACTCGGGCTCGCGCACGAGCGCCGCGAAGGCCGATGCTAGCCAGACGGCCTCTGTGCCTGCCCGCGCACCCCGTTCCTGCATGCCGCCGACCTGGCTCGCGGCCAGCTCCGTTGCAGGCCCCCACCAGAGCGCGCCGATCCCGACCGGCCCACCGGCCTTGTGCGCGCTGATCGCGACGGAGTCGGCCAGCGCAGCCGTTGGGGTCGGGAGTCTCATGAACACCTGTGCGGCATCGACGTGCAGGTGCACGCCCGTCTGGTCGCAGCGGGCCCTGACCGGCTCGAGCGGCTGCAGCACCCCGGTCTCGTTGTTCGCGGCCATGATCGCGACCGAACGGCAGCCACGCGCGAGCGCGTCGTCGACGGAGCCGAGATCGACCACGCCGCTCGGGAGCACGCGGAGCCAGACGACCGAGGCGGGCTCGGACTGCTGCGCGCGCTCGAGCCATGAGGTGACGCTCGCGTGCTCAGTGCGGGGCGCCGCGATCGGGCCGAGGCGGAGGAGGTTGGCGAGCGCGAGGTTGTTCGCCTCCGTGGCACCTGACGTGAAGACCAGGCGGCCCCGGTGCGCGCCGAGTGCGGCAGCGACGGACCGCCGAGCGGCCTCGAGGAGGCTCCGTGAGGCCTGCCCCTCGCCGTGAACGCTCCCGGCGTTCGCCGGCGGCGACGACAGCGCGGCCTCAAGCGCCCTGCGGACGGGTGGGCGGAGTGGGGATGTCGCGTTGTAATCGAGGTAGAGTCGCGCGCTGCCAGCCATGGCGACATCGTACGGCGCGGCGCGGCGGCTTCAAGGCCCGGACGGCGGATCGGCGACCTGCGCGTCGGGAGCGATGGCGGGAACAAAGCCAGGGTTGAGAGGCTTCAAGCAGCACTTCGGTCTTCGCCGGGGAGGGTCCCCGGTCGACACCGCGCAGGTCGCGGCTTCGATGCAGCGGGATCGCCGGCACCGCCTCGACAGGAGAGCCATGCGCCCCGACAGCAAGACACGGCCGAACGGTGGCGCGGCGGATGCCGGGGTCGGCAGGCCCTACGTGTGGCTCGATCTGGGTCCGGCATCGCGCCCCTTCACGCTGACGGTGACGCGCCACGCCCGTGCTCGTGCCGCGCGCCGCGTCGCAAACCTTGCGCTGCCGTTCGTCAGGCAGATGGTTGAGCTCAGCATGCGCCACAAGACCTACCTCCCGTCGATTCGTCGGCGGGACCAGGTGTTCATCCCGGTCTGGAGCGACGCGGTCGAGCCACTTGATGGGTGGCTCTGCGGCACGTTCGAGCCCGCGATCCGGAGCGAGGCTGCGGGCCACATCGAGGTCGTCACCTGTTTCGGTGACAACTACCTCCACGTGATCGAGGC
>JBILLP010000475.1:0-3280 GCA_044376025.1 Bradymonadia bacterium | reverse complement strand
CTCGTACCCGGTCGGAGGCGTGATCTGGGTCAGCCGGATGTAGGTCCGGACCAGCGTCAACGTCGTATAGAACGATCGCAGCGTCACGACGCCGCAGAACTGCGGGTCGGGGTTTGCCGGGTCGCACTGCTGGTCGAGCTTGACCTGCTCGGTCACCAGTTCGACCGTGTCCGCAGGTCCGCTGTTCGGGGCACCATCCTGGAAGAGCTGCACAGGGCACATGCCCTGCTCGATCCTCGTCAGCGTCTCCGGATCGAGCTCAGAGGTGTCGAGGGCGCCAAGCTTCACATCGAACCGTCCCGCCTCTGGGTCGACCGTTCCGGTGAAGGACCACTCGAGGCGAAGACCCTCGTCCTCGAGCTCGACCGGCTGCGAGGCCTGCGGAGCCGACGCGCTGGCGTCGGGCGCCATCAGGCCGGCGTCGGGGGCGCGGAGCCCCGCGTCAGCACGGACCGACCCCGCGTCAGGTGCGGGTACAGGGTCATTGGCGGGCGCCGTGTCAGGCGAACAGCCAACCACAGTGATGGCTGCTGCCGCCGCGACCAGCGTGAAGCGACGATTCGAGGGTCTCATTCCAGACTCCAGGGTGGGGGAGAAGATCGGACGACCATGCATGGACGTGAAGAGAGCCACTGAGGCTGCGAAGACAAAAGCAAGAAACGTGCCGCGAGGCCCTCCTCGCCCACCGCGCCCACGTCATGACGTCCGGACGGGTCCGGCGGGCGGCGGCTTCAGGGTGACCACAGACCCACTCGTGCCTCCATTGGCACGTGGAGGCAAGCACAATCGTCACCCCCGGGCAGACGACTGGCTCCCTCGGCCGACCCCCTCCGCGGCTCGCCCGAGCCTCACCGCGGAGGCCCGAGTTCGACCCCCGGGTGACAAATCGCGTCACCCCGCTGCGAAGCGGAGTACGACGCGCTGCGTCAATCCTGACGCGGAGATCCTCGCGTTGCGGCTTGACGGCGGCGTCATTGGCCGTCGTGCCACGCGCGGACTATCGGGCGCCGCCGTTCTCGTTGCGCCACTCGCAGGCGGCCTCGTCCTTGGCGGCGCCGGTCTGGGTGATGTCGTTCCAGCCGCCGTTGTTGAGCTTCGTCGAACCCTGCGACGCTCCCGCCCCACCGTCGCAGTTCGGCTCGCCTGGACGCCAATTCCGGTACGACGTCGCGGAGTTGTTTGCGGTCCAGATGAAGCCGTCGACACAGGCCCCACCCGTACCTCCGGCGCGGGCCGCCCCGATCATCATCTCTCCCCAGCTTCCCCAGACAGAGTCGGCCGTGGAGTCGATCCACGTGTTCTCGGTGGCGTCGGCGACGGACACGAGGTTCATGATCGCAGTCGCGCCCTCTCGCTGCGTCTGGCAGCGGTTGCGGTGCTGAGTCCACCACCTGGGGTTGCCGCCGCCGGTGACGCGGCAGAACATGTAGCCGCGGTTCGTGGCCGAATTGAACCTGCCTACGCACGTCCTCGTCTGCCCGTCCGAATTGGTGCTGCAGACGCTGCTCTCGTCGGTCGCGCCATTCTGGTTGTTGTCGGCGCCATCGCAGAGCTCTGGCGCGTTGGGCGCGATGTACTGTGTGTTGTCGTTCGCGTCGGAGTTGTTCTGGACACGGCCACCCGGGTTTGTGCACGCCGATTGGTAGTCGGCGTTGTTGCCATATCCGTCGCTGTCGAGGTCTCTCCACCAGTTCTTGTTGAACCCTTCGTCGATGCCACTGACGCAGTTGTTGTCCACGTTGTCGCAGACCTCCGAGGCCCCGGGCCTGACCCCGGCGTTGCCGTCGTTGCAGTCGTTCACGAGCACGGGCGATGTCACAATGCCTTCGGTGGCGTCCTGGCAGTCGTAGTCTCCCGACGAGGCAAAGGCCCGGGGAATGCCAGCGAGGTAGGTGTCGCGGTCTCCGTCGAAGTAGCAGATCGCGGCGCCGCTGCAGTCGTTGTCGAGGTCGTCGCCGACGATCTCCGCAAGGGTGTAGTCGCGGATGGAGCCGGCCCTGAACCGCTGCCCCGCCTCGTCGGCCGACAGCGCGCGGTTGTAGAGCCCAACCTCATCGAAGGTGCCGTTGTAGTTGGCCGACCGGCCACTCGCAGAGTCGCTGGCCCACGTGCCGAGGCGCCCCACCGCATCGATCGCCGGTGCTGTCCAGTTGAGCCCGAGCCGCTCGGCGACCAGCGCGCCGTTGACGTACACGCGCATGAAGTTGCCTGACTGCGACCAGGTGAAGACCCAGTGGGCCCAGACGCCCGCCTGCCAGACGGCCGCGACGGTGGCGGCCGGGACCGTCACATCGTTCGTGCAGCAACTCGTGGTGTTCCCGAGGCGGAAGTAGAGGTTGTTGTCACCCCACTTCACGGCGGAGACCCAGTTGCTGGTGTTCGTGCTGTTGCCGAGCTGGAAGATTCCGCGGGCGTAACTGTCGTTTCCGTTCGTGGCCGGCCTTGCCCAGAACTCAACGGCTCCCTCCTTGTTGCTGAGCCCTGAGGTGCTGAACTCCGCGTACTGGAAGTTCGAGGTGCCACCCTGCGACTCAGCGGCGGGCCAGACCCCGGTGCTGTTCCCGTTGACCTGCAGCCCGCGGCCGTCCGAGCCACCCCACGCGGCGGTGAGGCTCGCCCCGACCAGGGTGAGGGCACGCCCCGACCCGGAGGCGTCGGCGGAGCTCGTCCCCGACGCCTCGTTGAAGCGATAGGCTCCGACCCGGCTGGCCTGGCTGGCATCGCCGCTGAGCGCCCTGATGTCGGGGCCGGGCAGCGGGGCGCGCAGGATGCGGACCTCGTCGATGCGCCCGATGAAGCCAGAGTGCAGCGTGGGCGCCCTGCCGATGGTCCACGCCTCGGGTGAGGTCGTGACCGGCGAGCCGGTCGAGGCGCCTGTGGCAACATTCAGACCGTTGACCCAGAGGCGCAGGCTTGTGCCGTCGTAGGTGCAGGCCGCATGCGTCCACGCGTTCAGCGCCGCGTTGCCGGACGAGCCGACGCCTGCGTCCTGCATCGCGCCGCCCCAGCTCCCAGATGTGTCGAAGAACTGGCACAGCAGGTCGCCATCGGCCTCGCGCCAGAGGCCGAACTGCCGCCTGAACCCGGACCCATCATCACCCTGGCCGATGAGCCGCGCCCAGTCCGGTACGCCGCCGGTATTGACCGTCTGCGCGGTGGGGAAGATCCAGGCAGAGACGGTCCACCCGCGGTTCTGGTCGCTCAGGTTCAGACCAGCGTTCGCAGCCGCTGGCAGCGTCACGATGCTGTCCGATGCGCCGTTGAAGACGCGTGCGTTGCC
>JBILLP010000474.1:0-3285 GCA_044376025.1 Bradymonadia bacterium | reverse complement strand
CGGCGGAGCGAGTAGAAGCGCGAGAAGGCGAACACCGACAGCGGCGCGGCGACGGCGAGGCCGCAGACGAGGCCCCAGGCGAGCGAGGCGATGCCCAGGCCGGCGCCGTAGTGGAACCCGAGCGCAAAGAGCAGCGTCAGGGACGGGAAGAGCACCTGCACGATGCCGACCTGCCAGTGGAACTGCATCGAGGTCTTGGTCGACTCCGCAAAGAGCTGCATCACGACGATCAGCGGCAGCCCGAGCCCGAGCACGCGCATCAGCGAGATGATCTCAGGGTCGTGCTGGGTCCAGACGAGCCTGTAGACCGCAGGCAGCACCAGGGGCGTCACCAGGGCGAGCAGCAGCCCCAGCAGCAGCGGCGGTACCACGCAGGTGGCCAGGGCGCGGTAGAGGCGCTCGTCGTGCGCGGCGGCCTCGTCGGGCGACGTCGCGGCGTCGCGGGCGGTGATGTGGCGCGAGGCGTGGTAGACGATCGCGTCGTTGAACCCCCCGAGCAGAAAATAGGCGGCGAGCTCGGTGGCCGACTGCGCCACGGCGAAGAGCCCGTAGGCGGGGCCGCCGAAGATGGCGCGGAGCACGAAGCCCATGCCCTTGAAGGCGGCGAGCCAGATGCCGCCGATGACCGTGAGCAGGGTGCCGAGCGCGACACGCTTGCGGTCCTGTTCGGCAAAGGCCATCAGCGCGCCTGCCAGGCGTGGAGCAGCCGCACGATCGCCTCGTGGCCGGCGCGGGCGTAGACGGGCTCGAGGGTCGGGAAGATCTCTGCGCGCCAGTAGGCCCGCCGCTCCGCCCAAGGGGCCATGTCGCGCCAACGCTCCGAGGTGAGCAGCTCGACGAGCGCGTCGACGGACTCGACCACGGGGCCGAAGGCGAGCTCGTCGTAGTCGACGTAGAGGCGACGAAATCGCAGGTAGTCGGCGCGGTCGAACGGGAAGAAGACGGTCGGGCGGTCGAAGGCGACAAAATCGCCGAGAATGCCCGAATAGTCGGAGATGAAGGCCTGGCAGTCGAAGACCGCCTCCTTGAGCCGCGCGAGCGGAAAGAGCTCGAACGGCGGCACGACCTCGACGGCGTGTCCTCCGGTGTTGATGTGGGCGCCGATGCGGAGCGTGAGCCCGCTGTCGAGGAGCCACTGCTGGAGCGTGGCGTGGGAGACGAGCGCACGGAGCGTCTGCTGGAGCTGCTCGGCGACGTCGGGGGTGTCGCGGAAGGTCGGGAAATAGAAGAGGGTGTTTCCGGGCGCGCGGTTTCGGTTCTGCAGAAAGAGGTCGACATGGGCGCCGCCGCCGAGCTCGATGCGGTCGGCGAGGTGGGGGTATGAAAGGGCGAAATTGCGGCGCTCGCGCTCGCTCGAGGCGAGCAGGTGGTCGAAGCTGGTCACCGTCCACTCGTAGAGGCGCTTTCGCAGGCCGCGGAGCGACTCGTAGTGTGTGGTGTAGAGCTCGCCGGTCTTGATGTGGTTCTGCGAGTGGTTGATGTAGACGCGCATGCCGGTGAGGCCGCGCAGCAGCAGCAGCACGGGGTCGAGGTCGTCTTCGCCGTGGGAGTAGATCAGCACGGGGGCCGACAGGATGACCCACTGTGCGGCGAGCGTCCCGCGGCGGCGGGTGGCGTGGCCGCGGGCGGCGAGTTCGCGCTCGACTTGTTCGCTGCCGGTGATCCACACAATGGACTGGTCTGTGTGCTCGGCGATGTGGCGGTGCAGGGCGCCGGCGTTGTCTTCGCAGATGCGGCCGCGGTGCCCGCCGATGACCCAGGGTGTGGTCGGGTTGCACCGGCGCAGGGCGGCGAGCGGCAACAGAGGGAGCAGCAGGGCCCAGCGAGCGAGCGCGCCGAGCACCTCGGTGACCTCACCGGGCTTCATGGGTGTGACGCGGTGCGGTTCATCAGGTTCGAGGCGGGGGCCGGTGCCGAGGCGGGCACATGGTGCGGCGGCTCCCCGGCGGCTGCGGGCGGCACCAGGGAGGGCAGCGTGGCAGGCGGCAAGGCCGAGGCGCGGGCGGCTCGGTGCACCCAGGTCATCATGTCGAGGAGTGACAGCTGGGCGCTGAGCGCAAGCGGACTGCCGCGGGTCTTCTGCAGCTTCGAGAGGTCTTCGCCGACGTTGTAGACGTAGAAGGGGACCGGCGCGAACCCGTCGATGACCTCCTGCTCGTAGCCGACCGAGGGGTTCTGGACCGTCGACCAGTGGTCGCCGTAGATGACCGCCGTGGTATCGGGCGGGAGCCTTGAGACGAAGCTGCCGACGGCGTGGTCGACGTAGTGGATCGCGTCGAAGTAGTTCTCGCTGTAGGTTTCGCTGTTGGGGAAGAAGACGCGCTCCATGCCCGGCGTCTCGAAGCGGAAGGGCATGTGGCTGGTCGCGGTGATCACGATCGCGAACTTGCGCTCGCCGGGCTCCGCGAGCTTCGCGCTCGCGAAGTCGAAGACCTCGGAGTCGGCGAGGGTCCACTTGCGGACGTCGTAGCCTCCGTCGTGGGCGAGCTCCTCCTTGAACCAGATCCGGTCGAACCCCATGCGCGGGAAGGCGTCACGCCGATGGAAGAAGTCGCCCGAGACGCCGTGGAAGGAGGAGGTCTCGAAGTTGCCGCGGTTGAGGTCGTGCGGCAGGGCGACATCCCACGGCAGCCCCTCGATGCGGTAGGGCGTGAAGTCCAGTGACGAGAGGCGGCCCATGAGCGCGGTGAAGTCGCTGTCGCAGGAGCCGGTGAACTTCTGCGCCTGGATGCGGTAGTACATCGAGCGTTCGCGGAGCGCGGTGAGCTCGGGCGTGACCGGCCGGCCCCCGATCTCGAAGCCGATGGCCTTCTCGTCGAGGCTCTCGACCTGGATGAACACCAGGTTCCGGCGGATGGGCACGGGGACCTCGACCCCGCCGAGCTTGTCGCTGGCGACGAGGAAGCGCTCCATGGCGCGCTTGTAGACGTTCTCGCGCTTGATGAAGATCAGCTCGCCGAGCCAGGCGGGCACGTAGCCGTAGGTGTGGCCGATGCCGGCGACCGACTCCCACTTGCCGATGCGCCAGATGGGCTTGTGGTCGAGGTAGACGCCGGCGAAGAGGCCGAGCCAGGTCGCCGCGACGAGGGCGACCGCGCGGAACGAGAGCGCCGGGCGCGCGGGCGCCCCCGCCGGCCCCCGCGCCTTGACCCGCCCGATGAGCCAGCCCTTGAGCAGCAGCAACGGCACCAGCAGGGTCAGCTCATGCTGGGTCAGCGCGATGGCGGCGCCGAGAACCTGCGCCCCCTCGCTGCCCTGCGTCAGGATCGTGAAGACGCTGATGCC
>JBILLP010000473.1:0-3287 GCA_044376025.1 Bradymonadia bacterium | reverse complement strand
CGTCGGCGACATCGGCGACAACCCTCGCGAGCGGCCCTGGGTCGCCGTCCACCGCCTCGCCGAGCCGCAGGCGCTCGCGCCGCACCTCTCCGCACGGGTCGAGACGGCGAGGTTCACCTACCCCCGAGGCGCCCGGAACGCCGAGGCGATGGTCATCGACGCCTCGGGCGCAGTCCTCATCTTCACCAAGCAGAAGGGGCGCTCCGAGCTCTACACCGCTGCCTTCGTGCCGGGCGCGACGACCACGCTGACGCTGCTCGGCGAGCTCGAGATCCGGAGCTTTGCCACCGGAGGCCGGACGCTTGTGACCGCGGCCGACCTCGACACCGTGTCGGGTCGCCTGCTGCTGCGCACCTACGACGACGTGCGCGAGTACCGGCTCGCCCCGGGGCAGCCGGTCGCGGCGATGCTCACCATGCCGCCCCGCGCGCTGCCGGTCGGGGTCGAGATGCAGGGCGAGGCGATCACCTGGCTCGGCGGCGGCTACGTCACGGTGTCAGAGGGCTCGCGCCAGGCGCTCCACTTCGTGCCCTGCCGCGTCGTCGAGCCCGCGGCGCCGCGCGAGGGATCGGCTCAGTCGAAGCCGAGGTAGAGGTCGGCGAGGGCGTCGTACTCGTCGTCGATGCCGTGGGGGGTTGGGTCCTGGGCGTCGCCGTCGAGGTCGGTGAGTTCGGCAGAGGCCAGCAGGTCGACCCAGTCAGAGGCCTTGTCGGCGGGGCTGGGGGGCGCGGCCGACGGGGGAGCGGCGGGCGAGGCGGCGGGCGCCCCTGCGGCGGCGACCGGGGCCGCTGCGGGTGCGTGGACCTCGACCGGGGCGGCCGGCTCAGCCGCCGGCGGCCGGAGCGCCAGCCAGGCGAGCAGCGCGGCGGCAACCGCCGCCGCGCCGCCGGTGCGCAGCGCGCGCCGGCGCCGCGCGACTGCGCGGATCCTGGCAGCGAAGCCCGGATCGGGCTGGGTGCCGGGCTGCCAGTGGTCGCGCAGGGCGCTGGTAGCCTCGTGCAGGCGGTCGAGGTCGGGCTGCGGGCGCGGGGTCATGGCAGGTCTCCGAGGTCGGCGCGCAGCGCGAGCAGGGCGCGGTGCAGGTGGCTCTTGGCGGTGCCTTCGGCGACGCCCATCATGCGGGCGGCCTCGGCGACGGTGTACTCCTCGACGTGGACGAGCACGAAGACGGCCTGCTGGTTGGGGGTCAGGCGATGCAGCCCGGCCAGCAGACGGCCCTGCAGCCCGGCGTCGCGGGGCGCCTCCGCGGGCGCGGCCGGTTCAACGCCGAGCACGCCCATGAAGCGGTCGCGCACTGACCGCCATCGGCGGGCATTGAGCGCCTGGCGCACGACGATGCGGTGAAGCCAGGTCGCCGCCGACGCATCGCCGCGAAAGTGGTCGCGGGCCTCCCAGGCGCGCACGAAGGCCTCCTGCACGACGTCCTCCGCGGCGCCCGCGTCGCCGTTCATGAGCCGCCACGCCAGCCTGAGGGCACGCGGGCGGTGCGACGCGACGAAGGCATCGAAGTCCTCGATGCCGGTCGCGCGGGTCGTGGCTGGGTGGTTCACGATGGCGGCTTCCATGGCAGACAGACCGCTCAAGGGGGTTCTACCGCTGTCGACACGCCGACTCGCCACCCGGGTTACGCCCACCCCGGGCGTCACGTCAGTTGCGCGGGCAGGGGACACGCCGCTCGCTGCCCCCGAAGCCGGCCAGCCCCCCGCTCGACACCGCGCGGCAGGTCCGGGCGCGGCGACGCGGCTCCGGGCTGGCACCGGGTGCCGCCGGCGTGGCCCTGGGGTCGGTCGCCGTGGCCGGTGCGGCGGGCGTCACCGGCACCGTCGGCAGCGCCGGGGGCGGCACGGCCCGGGCAGGCGGCCGCGGCTCCACCGCGGGCGCCGGGCGCGACGCCTCTGCCGGGCGCGCCGCCTCGGACTGGAGCCTGCGGGCGGCCTCGAGCTCCTGGCGCGCGCGCTCGGCGGCCGCCCTCGCCGCCTCGGCCTCCTGGCGCGCACGCTCCGCCTCCGCGAGGGCCTCCTCGCGCTCGCGGCGTGCGCGCTCCGCATCGGCCCGGGCCTGCTCGCGCTCGCGGCGCGCAGCCTCGACCTCGGTGGCCGACTGCCGCTCGGTCTGGCGGCTGCGGTCGAGCTCGCGCTCGAGCTCGGCGAGGCGCACCCGCGCGGCATCGCGCTCCCCGGCGGCGCTGGCGAGCAGCGTCTGCTCGTCGCGCAGGCGGCCGAGCTCGGCGTCGCGCGCGGCGAGGTCGGCCTCGACCCGTGCAAGGTCCGCCTCGATGCGCCGGGTCGCGGCCGCGTCGGTCTGTGTCGTGGCGGAGCGCTCGGTCCGCAGCCGCTCACGTTCGAGCACGACGCGGTCCCGGTCGCGCTCGAGGACTCCCATGCGCTCGTCTCGCCGGGCGAGCTCCTGCCGCAGCCCGTTGACCTCGTCCCGCAGGGCAGAGAGCTGGCTCGCCAGGGTCGCGCGCTCTGCGTCGGCACCGGCGACGGCGTCACGCTCCGCCCGGGCGCGCTGCAGCTCGGCAAGCAGCGCCTCACGCTCGCCGGCGGGCGCCGCCTGCTGCTGCGAGGCCTCGAGCGCCGTGCGCCGGGCCTCGAGGTCAGCGATGGTCTGGTCGCGGCGCGCGAGCTCCGCGGCCAGGCCGTCGAGCCGGGTCATGGCAGCGTCGTTCTCGCGCGATCGCCTCACCAGGTCGTTCCGTTCGGACTCGAGCCGCAGCCTGGCCGCCTCGAGGTCGGCGATGCGCCGGTCGCGCTCGGCGACCTCGCCCGCGAGCCGGTCACGCTCCGCCTCCGCGGCGGTCGAGCTGCGCGACAGCTCCGCCTGCTGGCGGGCGAGCTCCTGCTGGCGGGCGGCGACCTCTGCGTCGCGGCGCGCAAGCTCCGCCTCCTGCTCGCGGAGCCGGGCATCGCGGGCGGCCGCGGTGCCCGATGCGCGTGACAGCTCCGCCTCGCGGGCCTCCGCACGGTCGCGCGCCTCCGACAGCTCCCGCTCCTGGGCGGCCAGCCGGGCGCGCTCCGACGCGAGCGCCGCCTGCTCCGATGCGACCTGGGCCTCGAGCTCCCGGGCGCGGCGAGCGGCGTCGGCATCGGGCTGCGTCGCGGCGACCGGGGCCACGGCCGGAGCGGTCGGACCGCCCGCGAGCGTCACCACAAGCGCAGTCCCCTCGCCGACCACGTCGTACAGCACCCCCTGCCCGAGCCCGACGACGATGCGGGTGGTGCCCTGAAGCCCGTCGGGCGCAGGATCGAGGTCGAGCGAGGTCACCCGGACCCCATCGACCGCGG
>JBILLP010000067.1:0-10345 GCA_044376025.1 Bradymonadia bacterium | reverse complement strand
CCGCTTCAAGGCGGTCGGTCGCGCCTATGTCGAGTTTGCGGTGGCGCATCCCCAGCTGTTCAGGCTCATGTTCGGGGAGCGCGGCGTGCGCGGCATGCCAGATGCCGCCTGTGCCACGCCGGTCGAGTCGCCCTGGCTGCTGCTTGGCCGGTCGCTCGACGCGCTGGTCGACGACGGGGTCGTGACCGCTGAGCAGCGCGTCGGCGCCGAGCTGAAGGCGTGGGTGGTCGTGCACGGCTTTGCGTCATTGACGCTCGACGGGCTCGTCGTGGCGGAGCCCGGGGGGGCGCTGCCCGGTCCGCTCGAGTCGCTGCTAGCGTTCACGGTGCTGGGCCTCTCCGCGCCGCCGCACGTATGACGCCTGCTGGCCGGCTTGCGTTCGCTTCGGCGGTTCAGGGCAGGGTGTAGGTGGCCCAGACTGCCTGGTGGTCCGAGACCTCGCGGGTGCACAGCGTCGGCGGGCAGACCGCGGGGGCGGACCAGCGGTCCTCGGTCGAGAAGATCAGGTCGATCACGAACCCTCCGCGGGTCGGTCGCTGCCGCGTGCCGAGCACGCGGTGGGGGTCGACGAATCCGCGGTCGAGGAACAGGCGCACTGTCCGGTCGATGACCCGGTCGGGCGTGTCGTCGCGACCCGACGAGACGTCGATGAAGTAGGAGACGTTGTTGGTATCACCTGCCACGATCGCGGGAATCGGCGCCTGGGCGCCGAGATCGGCGACCTCAGCGGCCTGCGAGAGCTGAAACTCGATATCGACGGGATTGCTCTCGAAATGCACCGAGATCAGCCGCAAGAAATTGCCGTCACCGAGGTCAGCGTCAGCCAGCACGAAGGAGCGTCCACCGAGCCTCGGTTCGCCGTCGGTGCGCTGGTCGGGCGGCAGGTACCAGTCCTTGTTGTCGCGGTGGAACCTCACATCGACATTGCCGAGCGGGAATCTCGAGAAAATGGCGTTCCCATGCTCGCACGTCTCAAGGATACGCCCGCCGGCGCCACCCTCGCGAGGCAGCTCGATGAACTCGACGCCAAACACGAAATTGTAGCCGAGCCGCTCGGCAAAATCCCGCGAAACGTCACGAGACCCGCTGCGGGAGCAGCCGCGGTCGAGTTCTGACGCAAGCAGGATGTCTGGCAGCGGGATGCTGCCGGCCTCGAAGAATGCCAGCATCTCGTCGAGGTTGACGCCCCGCTCGAGGTTCCACGTCATGACGTTGAGCCGCTCCGGCCTCGCCGTCGGCGGGGCAAGCTGGTTGGAGCCCTCGAAGCGGCAGGTGATGTTGATCTTGTCGGCGGCCGCCTCGGGATCGGCCGCCTCGTCGCAGAGCCGCTCGGACCGGACGTCGGGGGCCCGCTCCTCGGGCTGCCAGCGCTCGAAGCGGTAGGGCTCCGCGTCGGTGATGTCGGCGGAGTCGGCGGTGTCGGCGGAGTCGGCGGTGTCGGCAGTGTCGGCGGAGTCGGCGGTGTCGGCGGAGTCGGTCGTCTCGGTGGTGTCGGCGGAGTCGGCGGAGTCGGCGGTGTCAGTGGAGTCAGCGGAGTCGGCGGAGTCGGCGGAGTCGGTGGTGTCGGTGGTCTCGGCGGTGTCGGTGGTCTCGGTGTCGCTCCCGCCGTCTCCGCAGGCCGTGAACAGGATGAGACAGAGCGCGGGCAGCGCGCCCCGACGTGCCGGGAGCCTACCTGCGTGGGCGCTTCGCATGTGTCGGTCGAGGGTGTCTCGCATGGGGTCTCCGGTTCGAGGTGGGGAGCGGTGGCCGATACTGTGCGGGTGGCGCCGGTTCGGGCGCCGGCCGTAACCCGCCGCCCGGGCCGACGTGTCAACCCAGGATTGAATCGGCCTCGAACAGGCCGACGTGACGAGCAGGCCACAGCATGGAGGCATTCATGGGACAAGGGATCAAGGGTTTCGCCGGCGTCGCGCTCCTCGCAGGCGTGGCGCTCTGCTCGGCGTGCGGATCGTCGGACGGGCGCGACTCCGGAGGTTCGGACGAGGATCGCGACACGACGGCCGAAGCGCCCGACGGCCGCGGCCAGCCCGGCGACACGACGGCCGAAGCGCCCGACGGCAGCGGCCAGCCCGGCGACACGACGGCCGACGCCCCCGACGGCAGCGGCCAGCCCGGCGACACGACGGCCGACGCCCCCGACGGCAGCGGTCAGCCCGGCGACACGACAGCCGACGTCGGCGGGCCCTACCCGGAGGGCCTCTCAGACCAGACGCTCGACCTCGACGGCACCGTGCGACAGTACAGGGTGCACGTGCCGATCGGGCTCACGTCGCCGCGTGCGGTCGTCTTCGTGCTGCACGGGGGCGGGGGCGAGGGGTTGGGTGTGGCCGAGCTCGGTGAGCACCCGTTGTCGGTCTTTCGCACGGTCGCCGACCGGGAGGGATTCGTGGTCGTCTACCCGGGCGGGCTTCCTGCGAACGACTCGACGCGACGGGTCGGCTGGGTCGACTGCCGCGCCGACAACACCGTTTCGAGCGGGGCCGATGACGTGGGGTTCCTCGCCGCGCTCGTAACGCGAGTCCGCGATGAGTACGGCCTGACAAGCGCAGAGATGTTCATGACAGGCGGATCGAACGGCGCACAGATGACGCACGCCTTCGCCTTCGTACACGCCGACCTGGTCGGCGCCGTGGCTACGGGTTCGGGCAGCCTGCCCGAGACGCCGCTTCCGGGCCCGTGCACGGCAGGTCCGAGCCGCCCGTTGCCCATCTTGATCCTGCACGGAACCGGCGACACGCAGATGCCCTGGGATGGCGGCTGCGTCGCCAACGTGGGCGGAGCCTGCAACCGCGGCCGCGTGATCTCGGCCGAGGCGACGCGCGAGCGCTGGCTTCAGATCAACGGGTTGGCCGGGGTGATGCCCGCGCAGTCGGTGATCGAGGTCAGCACCGACGACGCCGGCCCCGCCAACCGCTGGGACTACGCCGGCGCGACACCCGTGCAGTGGTGGCGCCTCGACGGCGCCGGACACACCACACCGAGCCAGACGGTGCTGACCGGCTCGAACCCGGTGACGGGTACCCAGAGCCGGGACATCGAGTTCGCCGAGGTCGTCTGGGCCTTCTTCGAGAGCCGTCTTCTGGACTGACGGTGCGACGTATCTCTGCAGCGTCGACTCGGAGCGCACCTTGGCCGGCCTCCCGGCATCGAACCATAGGTTCGGGTCGTGCAAATGCCGGTGAACTTTTCGCCATCTGCACCCGGCCCCCGACCTCCCCTAGTTTCAGACCATCGCGGCAGATGGTCTGACTGCGAAGGCTGAAGGAAGACGACGATGAAACATCCCACCCCCACCATGCTCTCGAAACTCGGGCTCAGCGCCCTCATCGGGCTCGGCGCCGCGGCCTGCGGCACGACCGACGACGCGACCTCGCCGTCCGATGCGGCGTCGCTCAAGTCGGCGATCCGGGCGGTGTCGTCCGACGCCGCGAACCCCTGCTCCGACGCCTGCCTCGAACCCGCCATCGGAGCGTACAGCGACTGCCTCGACCGCGGTGGCGACGACGAGGTATGCCTCGGCGAGGCTCGCACCGTCTTCTCGGACTGCTCGTCGGTGTGCGTTGATGAACCTGCTGCAGAGGAGCCGGCCGCAGAAGAAGCGGCTCCCGGCGAGGAGCTCCCGACCGAGGAGCTCCCGGCGGCGGAGGTCCCGCCGACCGATGACCCGTGCTACTGCGTGCAGCAGGCCGACGGGGTCTTCAACGCCTGTAGCTTCTGGGGCTACGACGCCGAGTACTGCGGCCTCGCCCGTCAGTCGCAGCTCGATAGCTGCCTGGCGTACTGCGATCCGTCGGGCCTCGACGGCTCCACCGGCACCGACGCCGGCGGCGACGGCTCCGACATCCCCGGCCGCGCGCAGGGCGTCTACACGGGCGTCACCTGCGGCGAAGGCTGGATGGTGCTCCAAGGCGTGGGCTACACCGCCGATGAGGTGGCCGCCACGTGCAGCGCCGTGATGGCGGGCAACCCCGGCCTCGACTTGCTCTGCGTGCTCGACGGCGTCGAGGTCTTCAACGGCTGCAACACCGCGACCGAGCCGACCGCCGACGGCCTGGGCTACTACGTGGGCTCCCTCTGCGACTTCGGGCCTGTGATCATCACCGAGGGCATCGACCGCGACGCGGCGCTCGAGAACTGCCTTCTCAACGACTCGATGAATCCGCAGCACGGCGGCATGCGCTGCACGTGGAACGGCGAGGTCATCTTCGATGGCTGCTCCGACGAGGCCGACCCTGCCGCAGGGGAGCCTCTCGGCTTCTACGAGGGGGCCTTCTGCGAGTTCGGCACCTTCATCCTGACCGAGGACATCGACCGCGCCGCAGCGCTCGACAACTGCCTGCTCAACGACTCGCAGAACCCCGGCTACGGCGTGCGCTGCACCTGGAACGGCGAGGTCATCTACGACGGTTGCGAAGGACGGCTCGCGCCGCCCGCCGAGGTTCCGTCGGCGCCCTCGGCGTGTGTCGACTGGGAGAAGGCTGCCTTCGACCGCGCGCCCGAGGTCATCGACGAGAGCTTCTGGAGCGCCGACGAGATGCGGTGCGACGGCCCGTCGTTCCGCCGGTTCGACGAGCGGTACGGCCTGTGGGTCGGCCTTGTGTCCTGCGGCACCGGCTACCGCTTCTACCTCTCGGAGTCGCAGGAGGGCCCCTACCTGCCGGCGGCTGACGGTGGTGGCCACGGCCAGGACCTGTGCGAGCTTGTCGACCCGCTGTTCACCATCCCGATCGACGACGACATCCGCAGCGGCGGCTGCACCTCGTGCTCGACGAGTGTGAACCACTCGTTCGTGGGCGGCGAGGTCTTCGTCCGATACGGCATCGGCGGGGCCTTCACCCGCACCGATGCACTGGGCTGGGGTGGCTACCAGAGCTCGGTCATCACCTGCGGCAGCGGTCCGATCGAGTGCGGAGCGGCTGCGGAGTGACGCGGCGGACCGTCGGCCGCGCCGACGCTTGACGCCGCCAGTCGCGCCGCGCCCGACCCGGGCGCGGCGCGCTGCTTTTTGGCCGGGCCCTCGCTGCGTGTCCCGCCCCGAGCTACGGGCAGAGTTCGTCGTCGCGGACGAAGCCGAGAAAACTGCGGGTGCGGTTCTGCAGCTCGACCGTGATCTCGTTGCCGCGACACGGGGCCTCGAGGCAGGTTTCGGGGTCGCGGCACGTGGTGCAGAGCTCGGGCGTCCCGCGGAACTCCACACGCACCCGGCCGTCGGCTGCGAAGGCCGCATCGAGACTCCTCTCAAAATACTCGGGCGCGACATAGCCAAGCTCGGTCCGGCACTCCGACGTGGGCCCTGGGCGCCAGCGCTCGATGAAGGTGCCGTCGACCAAGAGGTCAAACGCCGCCCCGGGGACCGCGAAGTCGCCCCGTCCGTAGAACCGGAGCCAGAGCTCGCCCGTCACGGGCGAGAGAGAATCGAAGTCGATGACGTGGCTGTAGCCGCAGATGGGGCCCGTTGGTTCGAATGCGATGCGCAGCCCGGAGTCGAGCGTCCACGAGCCGCCCGGCTCGGTGCAGTCGCCCGACCCCTCGACACGCTCGCGTCGCCCGTCCTCGTGCACGCAGATGGGGCACATGCCGCAGCTCCCGTCGTCGCGGCAGGGTGACACACAGGTGGGGTGGCCATTGGTGGGACAGCTCTCGGCAGCCGTCGAGCACCACAGCGGGTCGAGCGGCTCGGTGGCCCCGTCGGGCGCGAAGCAGGTGTCAGGCTCGAGCGTCGAGACCGGGGTGCAGACGCCCTCGATGCAGTAGACCGCCTTGGCGAAGTCGTAGACCGGGGTTCCCTCAGCGTTTGTCGTCGTGAACTCGGGCGGTTGGGCGCAGGCGAAGCGAAGCGGTCCCACGCCGGCGAAGACCGCCGCGTTCCCGATGTCGGCACAGGCCTCCCCGGGCCCGGGCGGCTCGACGCAGCGGTTGTCCCGGCACAACAGGCGCGTCACGCGCACGGCAGGGTAGCCTGTTTCTTTGTACGGGTACGACGGGTCGAGGTGTTCGCTCGGGTAGGACTGCCCGCTCCACTCGGGGTGGCGGTAGCCGCTCGTATTGATCGCGGCGTACTCCGGGTGAAAGTAGACGTCGCTCTCGCTCCTCGGCTCGCGGTAGTCGTCGCAGTCGGGCTTCACCGAGGCGTCGCAGAAGGCGCCCTCGGTCGTGGGCAGCGGGCGGCAGATGCGCGGCCCTGGCGTGGTCCCGCTGCCCTCAGGGTCGGCCGGGTAGCAGAACAGGGTCTCGACGTCGCACGGCGTGCCGTAGCAGTTGGAGGGGCCACACACCCCCCAGAGGATGCCTTCAGGAAGGTCGGAGCACGAGGCCCCGGCCGCGACGAAGGGCTGGCAGCCGCGGGTGGGGTGACAGAAGTTGCCCGGTGGGCATGTCAGGCCCACTCTCGGCGAGATGCCGCCATCGGTGATGGTGTAGTTGTCGATACATTGTTCGCCGGGACTGAGGTACCGTCGGCCGCCCGGGCAGTCGAAGGAGTCCCCAAACACCTCGCGGCAGAGGCCCTTGCCGTCACCGTCGCAGTCGGTGAAGCCCGCCGTCGCGAGCCCCACGAGCGTGAGGAGGGCAGGGAGCCAGCGGGGGCCGGGCGTGCGGGGCGGTCGGCGTGACATGTGTGCGCTGGTACACGGGTCCGCGACCGGATTCCAGTCGGTCCTTCTGGGGAGCGTGGCGGCGCAGCAAGCTTTTCAGGCGGCGTCGGGACGCGTAACGGGCCTTGTCCCCGGAGGCCCCCCATGCGTGACACGCCACCGCCGCGCCGCTCCTTGCTCGACTGGGTCGAGCTGATCGGCAACAAGCTGCCCGAACCCGCCCTGATCTTCGTGATCCTCACCGTGCTGGTCATCGGCATGGCCGCCATCGGCGACGCCATCGGGTGGCAGGTGACGCCGGTGCAGCCCCGGGTTGTCACCGAGGCGGCGCTCGACGCAGCGGGCGCGCCCGTGCTCGATGCCGCCGGCAAGCCGGTCATGGCGCCGGTCACCGACGCGTCGGGCAAGGTCGTCACGCAGCTCGTCCCGACGGGCGCGCCGATCGAGCCCCGGAGCCTGCTGACCACCGAAGGCGTCTACTGGATGCTCTCGTCGATGCTGCGCAACTTCACCGGCCTGCCCGCGCTCGGGCTGATCTTCGTGGCGATGCTCGGCATCGGGCTCGCCGAGAAGTTCGGCCTCTTCTCCGCGCTGATGCGGGCGCTGGCCTTCATCACCCCGCGCCGGCTGCTGAGCCCGGCGATCGTGCTGATCGGGGCCAACAGCAGCGTCGCGAGCGACGCGGGCTACATCATCCTGCCGCCGCTCGCGGCCGCGCTCTACCTCGCGGTCGGGCGCCACCCGGTCGCCGGGCTCGCCGCCGCCTTCGCGGGCGTCGCGGGCGGGTTCGGTGCGGGCTTCTTCCCGACCGGCGGCGACGGCGCGCTCACCGGCTTCGCGCAGGACGCCGCCCGGGTCATCTCGCCCGACTACACCGTCAACTACCTGCACAACGCCTGGTTCAAGGCGGGCTCCGCCTTCGTCGTGATGCTCGCCGGGTGGGCGGTCACCGACCTCGTCGTCGAGCCGAGGCTCCGGAGGGGCACCCCCGTGGAGTCCGGCGGCGACGACGCGCACGACATGGCGCTCTCCCCGGTCGAGCGGCGTGGCCTGGCCGCCGCGCTCGCGACCATGGTGGCGATCCTCGCCGGGTTCGCCGCGCTGATCCTCGTGCCGAGCATGCCCCTGCATGGCGACGGGCTGCCGACGCTGAGCGACGGGCGTGTGGTTCTGCACCACGCGGTCGAGGTGCTGCCGGCCGGGAGCGCCACCGAGGCACCCGCGCACGACATCCTCGCCAAGGACCCGCTGCTCGTCGTCGAGGCCGAGGCTCGGCCGCGGCTCGCGGAGCCACCCGGGGAGCGCTGGTCGCAGGTGATCGTGCCGATCATCCTGCTGGCCTTCCTCATCCCCGGCCTCGTCTACGGGGCGATCGTCGGGCGGCTGCGTTCGCAGCGCGATTTCGTCGACGCGCTCTTCCACGGCGTCCAGAGCATCGTGCCGGTGCTGACGATCGCCTTCTTCATGGCGCAGTTCGTCAACTACTTCGCCTACACCCGGCTCGACCGCATGCTCGCCTACTCGGGCGGCTCGCTGCTCGTGGCTGCCGACCTGCCGGTGCCGATCTTCCTTGTTGCCTTCGTCGCCATCGTCGTGCTCGGCGACTTCGCGCTCAGCGGCATGCTGAGCAAGTTCGGGGTGATGGCGCCGATCTTCATCCCCATGTTCATGATGGCGGGCATCAGCCCCGAGCTGACCACGGCGGCCTACCGCATCGGCGACAGCGTCGTGAACATCATCACGCCGCTCAACAGCTACCTGCTCATCATCCTCGCGGTGCTGCAGAAGTACCAGGCGCGGGCGGGGCTGGGATCGCTGATCGGGCTGATGCTCCCCTACAGCGTGGTCTTCTTTGTCGCGTGGACCGCCCTGCTGCTGGTCTGGTGGGCCGCTGGCTGGCCGCTCGGGCCGGGCGTTCCGCTCGGCTACACGCCGTCGCACTGAGCTGGTCCGGCCCTCGACCCCCACCGCAGAGGCGCCTCGCCGTGTCACCCCCCTCGAAGCCGCACCCCTGGCACGGGCAGCCCGTGGCGCTGCTGACGCAGCACGGCAAGGAGCGCGTGGTCGCGCCGAGGTTCCGCGATGCGCTCGGACTGGAGCTCCGGGTCGTCGATGACGTCGACACCGACGCCTTCGGGACCTTCACCCGCGACATCGCCCGGGTGGGGACGCAGCGCGAGGCGGCGCGCGCCAAGGCCCGGGCGGGCGCGGAGCGTGCGGGCGCCAGGTTCGGGCTGGGCAGCGAGGGGGCCTTCGTGCCGGGTCCCTTTGGGTTCGGGGTCTGGGACCTCGAGCTGGTCGTGCTCGTCGACCTCGAGCGGGGCGTTGAGGTGCTCGGCACGGCGCACGAGCCCGGGCTGGTGGTGCAGTCCGAGGTGGCGACGCTCGAGGAGCTCGAGCGCGTCGCGGAGCGTGCGGGATTCCCCGAGCATGGACTGGTGGTGCGCACCGACACGACGTCGACCGCGCAGATGGCCAAGGGGCTGGCCACCTGGCCCGGGCTGGTCGCCGCCTTCGAGGTGTCGCGCGCGGCGTCTCCCCGGGGTGTCGCCTGGGTCGAGAGCGACCTGAGGGCGCACATGCACCCGACCCGCATGTCGGTGATCGGGCGGGCGGTCGACGACCTCGTCGTCCGGCTCGCGCGCGGCTGCCCGGCCTGCGGGAGCCCCGGCTTCGGGGTGAGCGGGCTGGTCCGCGGGCTGCCCTGCGGTGCCTGCGGCGAGCCGACCCGCGAGCCGGTTGCCGACGAGCTGGCCTGCGTGGCCTGCGACCACCGCAGCCGTGAGCCGCGGACCGCCGCCGCGTTCGCGGACCCGGGCGCGTGCGGGTTCTGCAACCCGTGAACCCGTCGCCCCCTGCCAGGGGCCGCATCGCGCGAGACAGCGGGGCCTGACTCGGGTAGGCTCCCGGTACGGCGTCGTTCTCCGCGACCCCCCACCCCGCGGGACCCCATGATTTCGAAGTCGACCTGCCCGATCTGCGAGTGCCTCTGCGGAATCCTCGTCGAGCATGACGGCGAGCGGGTCGCGTCGATCCGGGGCAACCCCGACGACGTCTTCAGCCGCGGGCATGTCTGCCCGAAGGCGGTCGCCCTCAAAGACCTGCACGAGGACCCCGACCGGCTCCGCACGCCGGTGCGGCGCGTCGGCGACCGCTGGGAGCCGGTGCCCTGGGAGGAGGCGGTCCGCGAGGCCGCGCAACAGCTCCACCAGGCGCAGGCGCGGCACGGCCGAAACGCCGTGGGCATCTACCTGGGCAATCCGAACGTGCACAACTACCGCACGCTCGTCAGCGCGCTGGCATGCAGCGGCGTGCTCAAGACGCGCAACCGGTTCTCCGCGACGTCGCTCGACCAGCTCCCGCACATGTTCGCGTCGCTCCAGATGTTCGGCCACCAGCTCCTGCTGCCGGTGCCCGACCTCGAGCGGACGCGCCACCTGGTGATCGTCGGGGGCAACCCGCTGGCGAGCCACGGCAGCTTCATGACCTCGGGCGGCCCGGCGCGGCGGCTCTCGGAGCTGCGCAAGCGTGGCGGGCGCATCGTGGTCGTCGACCCGCGGCGCACCGAGACCGCAGAGGTCGCCGACGAGCACCACTTCATCAGGCCCGGCACCGACGCGCTGTTCGAGGCCGCGGTGCTGCACACGCTGTTCGACGATGGGCTGCGCGACGGGGAATGGCGCCGCTGGACGCGCGGGGTCGACACGCTGCGCGACGCCCTGCGCGGGTTTGCGCCCGAGCAGGTCGCG
>JBILLP010000066.1:0-10399 GCA_044376025.1 Bradymonadia bacterium | reverse complement strand
AACCTGATGATCCCGTCGTACGTGCTCAGCAAGTTCGCGGTGCTCGGCGTTGTCTGCGCCGTGCAGTGCGCCCTGCTGCTGGGCATCACCTACCTGCCGCTCGGCCTCGATGGCAGCCCGGCGCTGATGTACCTGGTGCTGCTGCTGACCTCGCTCGCGGGGCTCGGCATGGGGCTGACGCTGTCGGCGGTGGCGGCGAGCACCGAGGCCGCGATCGCGCTGGTGCCACTTCTGCTCATCCCGCAGATCATCCTGGGCGGCGTGATCATGCCGGTCCACCAGCTCTCGGAGCCGATGCGGGCGCTCTCGTCGGTGATGGCGGCGCGCTGGGGCTTCGAGGCGCTGCTGCACGCGGAGTATGGCGATGACGACCTCGCGCGTGTGCAGTCGGAGTGCGGCATCCCCGACTGCGTCTGGGGCGTGAACCCGGCCACGAGCCGCTTTGTCTACTACCCCGGTGACCCGGCGAGGACGCAGTCAGCCGAGCAGATGGCAGGGATTGCGGCGATGGCAGAGGGCTTGGTCCCGCACGTCGAGCCTGCCGTCGACGATGACCTCTGCCAGGCCTTCTGCGTGGCGGTCCAGAACGGGCAGGACCTCACCCCGCTCGACCGCGGGTTTGGTGCTGACGCCGTCGATCCTGTCAGGGCCGAGGCGGTCGATGAGATTGCCAGGGTCGGCACGGCACCGTCGCAGGTGACACTGCCTCCACCGACCGTGCGTACCTCGCTGCCAACCACGCTTGCCGCGCTGTGTGGGGGCAACCTCTTTCTGCTGCTGCTCGTCATCGCCGTGCTCCGCGCGCGGGACGTCGAGGTCGAGTAGCGATCGCCAGGTCAGGGCGGTGCGCCCGACCCTCCGGCAGGCTCTGCGGGTGCGCCGTCAGCCCCGGGTTGACCACTGCCGTCGGGCGGCGCGCCGTCTCCCGAGAGCATGAGCAGGTCACGCGGGACTGCGCTGATGGGGCAGGTCGTGTAGTCGAGCTGCAGCCTGCGGTGGAAGGCCGCGAGCTTCTGCCGGCGCGGCGAGATCGAGACCTTCTCGTAGTCCATGAGCTGGTCGGTGGCGACCGCCTCCCTGATGCGCTGCAGGCTGCGCTGCGCCTCGGTGGCGGCGATCAGCACGCTGGTGCACGGGTCGGTGTTCGCGTCGCGCGCCTCGGCCGCCTTGAAGTAGTGCAGCACCATCCGGAGGTGGTCGGCGTTGAGGTTGGCGAGCAGCGAGTCGTAACGGGAGTCCTGGGCAGCCCGGACCATGACGGGCGGGCAGTCGTTGAGGCGCTCCTCGAGGGTCGAGATCGTGGCGATGCGGACCTCGTGGGGCGGCGGCGGCTCCTCAATCGAGGTCTGCGCGAGGCCTCGGCAGGTCTGGAGCAGGAGCCGGTCGGCCTCACTCGGCTGACCGGACGAGCCCTCGCTGTCGCTCCCGACATCGGCGCTGCCCGCCACGGCCGGGGCGGGCGCTGGCGTCGGTGGCGCCGCCGGCGCGGCGGCCGGTGCAGGGGCAGGGTTGCGCGACGGGCGAAAGGCCACGATCAGGACGAGGCCGACCGCGAGCGCAGCGATGACGCCCCAGATGATCTTCTGCACCGGGGTGGCGCCCCCCGCGGCGGGCGCCGGAGCAGACGTGCTCCGCGGACCTGTGCGCGGGCCCGCGGTACGCGAAGGCGGAGCGGTGTTCGGCATGGCGCGCATGCCGCTGCCCGACTGCTGGTCGGGGATGGTCGCGGCACCCCGGGGCGACGATGAGGGGCCGTTGGCGAGCCGGGTTGAACCGCCGATGCCCCGCGAAGCCGAAGAGGGCGACTCGGCACCGACCCTCGATGGCTGTGGCGTGCCGGTGCGCGGCATCCGGTCCATGCCCGAGGGAGAGGAGTCGCCCGGCGGCTGAGGCGCCGTGTGCATGCCCTGCGGTCGCCGGGCCGCGGCACCGAGCGCGGGCAGCTCGACGGAGCCCGAGCCGAAGGCGAGGGGCGACGCGCCCACCGCCTTCATCAGCTCCTCCTTGAACTCGCGGCAACTCGCGAAGCGGTCATCCGGCTTCTTGGCCAGCGACCTGCGGAGCACCTCGACGAGCTCCTGCGGCAGGTCGCTCCGAAAGGTCCGCGGATCGGGCGGCGGCGTCTCGATGTGAGCCCGCATGATCGCGTAGTCGCTCTCAGCCTCGAAGGGCACCCGCAGGGTGAGCAGCTCGAAGAGCGTGACACCGAGGCTGTAGATGTCGGCGCGGTGGTCGACGCCCTTGGCATTCGAGAGCTGCTCGGGCGCGATGTAGTAGAGTGTCCCCATCGTCGTGCCGGTGGCCGTCCGGCTGTGGTTCGAGACGACCTTGGCGATGCCGAAGTCGGTGACCCGTGGCTGTACGCCTCCGCCGACGTTGGCGAGCAGGATGTTGCCGGGCTTGAGGTCGCGGTGCACGACGCCCTGCTCATGGGCGAAGTACATCGCGTCGAGGATCGGCACGAAGAGCTTGACGACGGTCTCGATCGAGGGGGGCTCCTTCAGCTTGCGCAAGAAGCCGTCCATGCTCGAGCCGTCGATGTACTCCATGACGATCGCGGTCACGCCGGACTCGTTGATCGTGTCGGTGACGCGAGCGATGTTGGGGTGGTTGAGGTTGGCCTGGATGATGCCTTCCTCGAGGAAGCGGGAGCGCATGTCGGGGTGGCGCGCCAGCTTCGGGAAGAGCGTCTTGACGGCGACGAGGTGGCCGAGGCTGGTGTGCTCGGCGGCGTAGACGATGCCGGCGCCGCCCTCGCCGACGGTCTGGAGCACCTTGTAGGTGCCCTTGAGCACCGTGCCCGGGGCGAACCGGTCCATCAGCCGGGATTCCGCGCTCACGGCGGAACCACACGACGGGCAGGTCGCCGCGTCGTCAGGCAGATGTGCGCCACAGGTCCGGCAGTCCATGGGTCGAATCCAGTCTCCTCGCGCCGCGCCACCCCGGCGATTCAACGCGCCACTTACTCCGGATCGGTCGAAGTTGAAAGCATGCGGGCGCTGTGGTACCCGCAAAGGCCGCTGTCTGAGCGGCTCTGGCACACGCACGAACGGGATGTCGATGCGGTCCACGGTCTCGACGGCTGCCGTGTCCCGCACACCCGAACGGTGCGATGAGCGCAACCCCGAACCTGCAACTGACCTTCGAGCCTCTCTCCGACGTGGGGATGGAGCGTTCGGAGAACCAGGATGCCTTCGGCTTCAAGCTGCTCGATGAATACCACTTCTACTTCGTCTGCGACGGGATGGGTGGCCACGCGGGTGGCTCCGTCGCGTCGCGCCTCGCGGTCGACGTCATCGAGCAGTCGCTCGAGGCCAGCGAGCTGCCGATCGTCGAGCGTATCGTCCACGCCATCCAGACCGGCAACGCCGAGATCCACGGCAAGGCCTCGCGCCACCGCGAGCTTCGCGGCATGGGCACCACCGTGGTCTTCCTTGGCATCGACCGCTCGGTCTCCAAGGCATGGGTTGCCCACGTCGGTGACAGCCGCCTCTACCTGCTCCGCGGTGACACCCTCAAGCGGGTCACCAAGGACCACACGATGGTCCAGCGGCTCGTCGATGACGGCATCCTGACGCCGGAGCAGGCAGAGAACCACCCGAACTCCAACGTCATCTCGCGGTCGCTCGGCGGCAGGCCCGACGTCGATGTCGAGATCACGCCCGAACCGATCGAACTGCAGACCGGCGACATCTTCGTGCTCTGCAGCGACGGGCTCCACGGGCTCGTCACAGAGGCCGAGATCGCCGAGACCGTGTCCCGGCTCCCACCGGCAGAGGCCGCCCGGAAGCTCGTCGACCGCGCCAACGAGGAGGGCGGCCACGACAACATCACCGTCGAGGTGATCCTGGTCGGCGAGCTCCCCGAGCCCCGCGACGCCTACCGCATCGAGCACCCCCCGTCGGGACCGGGTGCCGGCGCATCGCGGCACGCGCCATCCACCACCCCGATGGGCGCGCAGAAGACCAGCCGGACCATCCAGATCGACGCCAGCTTCATCACCGGCGCCTCCCCGGCGCCTCCCGTCCAGGCCCCGCCGGTCGAGAGCGGGCCCCCGATGACCGACATCGACCGCGAGCAGGCAAAGATCGCCTCGGACTACGTGCCGCAGGAGGTCGAAGAGGACCTCGTCACCGACAATCCCCGGCAGGCCACCATCTGGGCCGTCACGGCCGTCGGCGCCGTGCTCATCGCCGCCGTCCTCGTGCTCTTCTGGCTCTTCAGGAACCGGGTCGGCGCCTAGCCCGCCGCCGGCAGCGCATTGACCGACCGCGCGAACTCCATGTCACGCGCCGTCAGCCCGTCCGCGTCGTGCGTGGTCAGGCTCAGTTCAACCCGGTTGTACACGTTGTACAGGTCGGGGTGGTGGTCGAGGCGACGCGCGATGTCAGCCACCAGCCCGACGAAGTCCATCGCGGCGTCGAAGTCGGCAAACTCCCACCGGCGTCGAATCCGGCCTTCGCCGGCCAGGTGCTCCCAGCCCGGCAGCCCGGCGAGCGCCGCCTCGATCTCGGCTGACGTCAGCTTCATCATTGCGCCCCCTGTGCCATGAACGGCGCTGCGGACATCACGCCTCTCCCAGCTTGCCGTCGAGCTCCCGAAGCTCACCGGCCGACAGCGACGCCTCGAGGCGCGCCCTGATCCGCACGCGCTGCTCCGGCGTCAGCTCCGCGGATACCGCCTCCCACTCCTGCGCAGACAGCCGTGTCCCCCGCAGCCAGTAGTCGTCGAATGCCTCGTAGCTCCACGGCGCGATCTGGCGCACGACCTGCGCCATGGCGTCGGCATAGACCCGGATCTCGTACTGCGCGTGCTCGTCCATCCGGAGCTGCAGGAACCTGAAGACGTTGAGTAGGTTCGCCTTCCAGTACCACTCGGTGTACGACGACACGGGCAGCACCGCGCGCGAGAGCTCCCGGGCGACCTGGGCGCCGAGCAGCTCCTGGTAGGTCGAGAAGGCGCCCTCTGCGGTCGCGCGGAGTGCGTCGCGGGTCGATTCGACCGTCGAGGCATCGAGCGCTCCCTCGCTCCGGCCCTGGCGGTTCGCCGTTGCCTGCGCGCCGACCTGGTCGGGCTCGGGCACGTAGAACTCGTCGGGCAGCACGGAGTAGCGCGCAGAGATCTCGTTGATCGACGCCGTGCGGTGCCTGACCCACTGCCTCGCCACGAAGATCGGCATCTTCGCATGGAACTTCAGCTCCACCATCTCGAAGGGCGAGGTGTGCCAGTTGCGCATCAGGTAGCGGATCAGGCCGCGGTCAGTGCGCGAGGTCTTGGTACCACCCTGGTACGAGACGCGCGCCGCCCTGACGATGGCGTGGTCGGCCGTCTCGTCGCCGTCTGCCAGCCTTGGCATGGCGTCAACCAGCCGGACGAAGCCATGGTCGAGCAGCTGAATCGGCTCTTGCAGCCCGACGATCAAGTCTCGCATGTGGCCCCGCGGTCTCCGAGCTGACGGCGTCTGTATCGCCTCGATGGGGCCGGGGCGATACCACGCAGCAGGGGCCTGCTGCCAGCACGAAATGGCTCAGGGGCGCCGGGCTGTCGACGCCGTGCGGGCGGCCTGGAGGGCGACCGAGCCATCTGCCAGCGGCACGCGGTCATCGACCCAGTCAAGTGCTGCGGAGCGTCCGGCGAACACCTTGTTGGCGACGACCTGCGCCAGCAGGTAGGCGCCCAGCACGGTCGGGGTGCCGTCGGCGTTGCTCAGCCGCGAGAAGACGCTCGGCGGCGAGAAGGGGTCCTTGCCCTCTCCCATGCCGGCCACGAGCACGTTCTGCGCCGCGATCGCCAGCGGAGCGACCTCTGCGTTGAGGTCCGCCGCGCGAAGCTGCGCCACCACCGCGTCGGCCCAGGCCGAGGCCGCGCGGACGCGCTCCGCGTAGGCCGCGGGGCCATCGGGCAGCCCGAGGTCGGCCCAGTAGACCCACGGCTCGACGACCAGGACCCGCGCGCCATGGCGGGCAGCCGCGGTCGCAAGCTCGACCATCGCCTGGCGCGAGGCATCTGCCCCGCTCGCGTCAAGCGCCGAGAGCGCGAGCCGCTCCTGCAGCACCACGACGTCCCAGCGGGAGTCCGAGGCCGCTGCCACGCCGATCCGGGTGCCGACGTCGGTCCGCGGGTTCGACAGGTCACGGGCGTAGCCGGCCATGGTCGCGCCGCGCCCGTAGATCGACTCGCAGGCCAGCCGCGACGCGAGGCGCGCCTCGCTCACGATCAGGCAGTAGGGCGTCTCGATGCCCGCGGTCTCGAGCACCTCGTCGCCGATGAACAGCACCCGGTGCAGGCTCGGGGCCTCGGCACCCGCGGTGTTGGCGACGGTGCCCGCGGCAACCTGCGCCTCGAGCGGCGACATGTTGCGTCTCTCAGAGGCACCGCAGGCAGAGACGGCGAGGGCGAGCGCGGTCAGCAGGAGTCGTCGCATGGGGCTTCTCGTGGAGTGTCTGCGCGGGTCAGCCGCGAAAGAGGGTGAAGTCGGGCGAGAGCAGCAGCCTGATGCTGTTGACCACCGCAAACACGAAGACCGGTGCGAAGACGAGTCCGAACCGCCGCCCGATGACGCGCCACTGCGGTCCGCGCGCGCCGTCGCGCAGCTCGGCAAGCCGAGCATCGTCGAGCTGGCCTATCGCCTCGTCGTCGCTCGACTCGCGCTGCTCCACCAAGAAGCGGCGGAGCACCTCTGTCCGCTGGGTGTCGAGCGCGGCGCGCGCCGCGGGGCTCCGGTCGAAGTCCTCGAGCAGCCGAGGTACGTCGAAGGCCTTGGCGAGCACGAGCGTCGAGAGCCGCGACACGATGCCGAGCAGGGTGACGAAGACGAAGAAGGGGTCGAGCCGGCCGGCGATGATGGTCGAGAAGATCACGGTCCCGAAGCAGCTGAGCGAGACGACCCAGCTACCCCGATCGAGCCACGACTCGATGCGCCTCTCCCGCCTGAAGTCGGCCAGGTAGTCATCGGTGGTCCAGGTTGCGCGGTCACTCATGCGACATTCGCTCCGGTGAGCCAGCCCACGATGGGCTCGCGGAATGCGGCCAGGGCTGCTGACGCACGGGCCGCCTCGACGACCGCGGCGCTGCCCTCGACGCGCCAGCCACGTGCCTGGCAGCGCTGCATCGCTTCGGCGATCCCGGCCTCTGACACGAGGATGCATCGCACGCCGGCCCGGAGCGCGGCGTCGACGGCCGCGGCCCCGGTGCCGCCCTCGAGCCCTTCTGCGAGCGTCGCGGCCGCGGGCCAGTGGAGCCAGGCCCTGCCATCGCGCAGGCTCGCTGCAAACGCCGGCGACGCCTCAGACTGCACGGCGACGACCTCAGGGACCGCCTCGCCGCGCTCCGCGAGCAGCCGACGCGCGGCGAGCACACCCGCAAGCAGCCCGCCGCCTCCGACCGGAACCACCCAGGTCGCGGCGTCGGGGCAGGCGTCGAAGACCTCGAGCGCGGCGGTTCCGCCGTTGCCCGCCATGACCCAGGTATCGTCGAAGGGGCTGACAAACGGGCGACCCGTCGCGGTCGCGAGCTCGCGCGCCATGGCCTCTGCGGCGTCATAGCCGGGGGTCTGGCAGACCAGCAGCTCGACATGAGGCGAGGCTGCGAGCCGTGACCGCTTGACCTCCGGGCATTCGCGGGGGACGACCACCGTGAGCGGCATGCCCGAGCCCTCCGTCGCCCAGGCCAGTCCGAGCCCGTGGTTGCCGGCAGAGGCTGCCACCAGGCCGGTCGCGCCCGACGCCGCGAGTCGATCGAAGGCCACCACGGCGCCCCGGACCTTGAAGGCGCGGGTCGGCAGCTCGGTCTCGAGCTTCCAGCACAGGCCGTTCCAGCTCTCGAGCGGCGACGCGGCGAACCGTGCCCTGACAGCACGGAGCGCGAGCGCGAGCTGTTCGGGGTTCGGCAGGGGCGTCATGTCGACTCGTGGTACCGGGATGGCGACGCCTTGGCGCGGCCGATGTCGTCGGTCAAGGCGACCGGTCGTCGCGGCGCTTTCGCTCGGGGCCGCTGCGGACTAGAACGTGTTCCAGTCGACCCCCTTCCGATGCACGGAGCTGACCCGATGATCACGCAACTTTGCCGCGACCTTGGCATGACCTTCCCGATGATGGCCTTCACCCGCGGACCGGACGCCGTCGCAGAGGTGTCGCTGCACGGGGGGCTCGGGGTGCAGGCTGCGATCGGCTTCTCACCCGACGACTTCAAGCGGGCGCTCGACCGCATCGCGTCGCGCCTCGACGGCCAGCCGTGGGGACTCGACGTGGTGATGCCGTCAGGCTTTGCGCAGGCCGATGGGGAGACGGGGTCGCGCGGCGGCTCGATGGCTGCCGCAGAGGACTACCGGCGCATGCTGCCGGCCGAGCATGTGGAGTTCCTTGACCGGCTGCTGGCCCAGTACGGCGTGCCGGCGCTGCCGCCCGGCACGACGGTGCAGAACGCGATGTCGGAGTGGACCGATGCGGTGAGCCGAAAGCAGGTCGAGATCGGCCTGGCCTACAAGCCGACCGTGATCGCCAACGCGCTCGGCACGCCGCCCGCCGACATCGTCGCGCTCTGCCACGCACAGGGGGTCAAGGTTGCCGCGCTCGTCGGAACGGCGGAGCACGCACGCCGACATGTCGAGGGCGGAGTAGACATCGTCGTCGCACAGGGCACCGAGGCCGGTGGGCACACGGGCGAGATCTCGACCATGGTCCTGGTGCCCGAGGTGGTCGATGCCGTCGGCCGGACGCCGGTCGTGGCTGCCGGTGGCATCGGATGTGGCCGGCAGATCCTCGCGGCGCTCGCGCTCGGCGCGCAGGCGGTGTGGACGGGCTCGATCTGGCTCACGACGTTCGAAGGGCAGATCGACGCCGCGGTGACCGCCAAGCTCCGCGCGGCGACCTCGTCCGACACGATCCGGTCGAAGGCGATCACCGGCAAGCCGGCCCGGCAGCTCAAGACGGCGTGGACGGCCGCCTGGGAGGACCCCCGCAACCCGAAGCCGCTGCCGATGCCGATGCAGTTCCTGCTGACGGCGGAGGCTGTGGAGCGCATCCACCGCCACGCCCGCGAGAGCGGCAAGAACGACCTCGTCGCCGCCCCGGTGGGTCAGATCGTCGGACGGATGAACGAACTGCGTCACGCGGCCGATGTCATGAAGACGCTGGAGCGCGAGCTGGCGGAGGCGCTGGCCGCGCTCCGCGCGCTGGGCAGCTAGGCGCCGCATCGATGCTGCGTGCCGGGGGCTTGACCCGATCCGGCAATGCGGTATCTTGATGGCACGTTCCGGACACAGTCCGGCGGTTCGCGGGGCCCGGGCAGCTGGGAAGCGCACGTTCCACGAACCCTCGGAGGACCCCATGGAACGTTCGTTTTCTCGTCTCGACGCCGATCTCGATTCCCTCTCGGGCCTGGAGCTCCAAGCCCCAGCACACGTGCGCCGCGAGTTCAACCGCAAGGTGGCGCTGAGCTGGGTCTATCACGAACTCCACGTCGAGGGCACGCCCATCTCGGGGCCCGATGTGCTCCGGGCCGCATCGGGCGATCTCGGCCGCAACTACTGTGACGGCCTGGTCCTGCAGCGGGCGCGAACCTTTCTCGCCGCCTATGACCGCATGCGTGATGCGTCCCTCGCCCGGGAGCCGCTCTCGCTCTCGATGGCCCTGGAGTACCACGCGCTGCTGCTCGGCGGTCCCGAGAGGGCGGTGTTCCGCACGGAGTCCGGCGCGACCGAGCAATACAAGCACGACGTCATCGCGCCTGAGCGGATCGAGTCGGCCCTTGAGGAGCTCTTCCGCGAGGTCCGGCACATGGCCCTTCGGGCGCACCCGATCGCCCTCGCCGCGCTTGTCCACCACCGCTTCACCCGGATCTGGCCCTTCGATCGACACAGCGCCGCCGTCGCCCGGCTGCTCGCCAACCAGGTCCTGCTGTCGCATGGCTACCCGGCGATCATCATCCCGGCCTACGACCGGCAGCGGTACTACCACGTGATGAACTACGAGCTGGCGCGGACGCTCGAGCTCTTCACCTCAGGCGTCAACGAGCAGATCCAGCTTCGTCGTCGCGAATTGCAGCCGCGACCTGAATCTGTCGCCGCCTAGCTCGCATCTCAATGTTGCATGCCCCAGAATCGGATGGCCGAGGATGCAGGCTTGTGACCGTTCCCGCTTCGGCCTAGATCCAGACGAAGCGGGGCTACGAGAGAGCTCCAGTCATGATCGGTAGCATTTGCATGGAATCACAGGCTGAAGAGGCGCACTTCCATGGAGTGCCCGGCGAGCGTCTCGTGCTCGCTTCGGGTGTCTCCGTCGAGGTGTTCGCCCGCGCCGCACTTCCAACCCGGCACGGCAACTTCGAGATCGTCGCCTTCCGCAACTCCAAGGATGGCCTCGATCACGTCGCGATCGTCAAGGGAAACGTCGTCGGTCGT
>JBILLP010000472.1:0-3310 GCA_044376025.1 Bradymonadia bacterium | reverse complement strand
CTCTGGCGGGCAATCAAGCGGGCCTACAACGCCAAGGCAGCGAACCTCGAGGCGCAGGCCGCGACGGTCAACGAACGCTACGCAGAGGACCCTGAGTTCAAGCCGTTCACCGGGCAGACGCTCTTTCTCGACTTCGCGCGGCAGCGCTACATGAGCGAGATTGACCGCCGCTGGATCGAGCAGCTCGAGGCGATGCGCGCCCTCCGTGAGTCGGTGGGCCTGCACGGGTACGCCTCGCGCGACCCCAAGCAGATCTACAAGAAGGAGGGATTCGCCATGTTCGAATCGCTCCTTGGCGAGGTCCACATCAACGCCGCGCGCGTCTTCATGCGCACCGAGTTCAAGGCTCCGGCACCGCCACGGCCGGTCTTCCAGAACCTGCGCATGGGTCTCGAGGGGCAGCCCACGGCTGCCCAGCAGGCAGTCAGCAACACGAGCATGATGCCGCAGGTCAAGGCGCCGGCGCGACGCGAGCCCGGCGTGATGCCCGATGACCCGTCGGTCGCGCCGCCGACCGGCACCGCCGCGAATTCGGTCGTTGCGGCGCCCGCCGCGACGCCCGACGATATTCCCCTGATCGGGCGCAACGACCCCTGCTGGTGTGGCAGCGGCAAGAAGTACAAGCTCTGCCACCTGCGCGAAGACCAGGCGGCGGGCCGCACGCCGCGCGCCTCAGGCGCCGCCGCCGCCGGCGGAGACGAACCGACCGCCGGCTGAGCCAGCGGGCCGGCCCGGTCAGTTGAAGGCTGCCTTGAACTCGGAGCAGCAGAACTCCAGCGTGCACTCCTCCGTCGGGTCGCAGTCGTTGTCGGCGTTGCACTCCGGCGTCTCCTCGCGCTCGCTGCAGTTGTTGGCCTCGCTGCACTGCCAGGCGGCATCCCACTTCGGCTTGCAGGCAGCGTCGCCGGTGATGCCGACCTCGGACTCACACGACGCCGAACAGGTCGCGATCGCCTCGGGGTCTGCGGGATTGCCGCCAAGCACACAGCTCAGCACACACTGGCCAAAGGGCTCGACATACTCGCAGCAGGGGCCGGTGCAGTTCTCCGTGTCGGCGTCGCAGGTCCCGCCGCCGCCGCCTCCATCGCTCGTCCCGGTGTCTCCCGACGGCTCGGGCGCACAGTTCGCAGAGCCGTCAGAGGTCTGGATCTGGGCCCTGAAGGTGCCCGAGAAGCTGCCGTCGGTCGTGCCCGTCGCGGGGTTGACAAGCCCGATGCCAGAGAAGCTGCCCGTGAGCACGGCACCAACGGTGTTCTTGCAGTTGCTGAGCGCGATGGTGCCGCCCGACCCATTCGAGATGCCGGTCGGTGCGGTCAGTGAGAACCAGTTGCCTTCGAGCGCGGCCGGCTCCGCGTTGACGGCGAAGGAGCCCGGGGCCTGCGTCGCAGCCGTGTCGAGGCTGAAGGCGATGATGCCCTTGTCGGTCGCCAGGGTCACGATGATGTCCTGCTCGAACACCTGGGCGAAGAACTGCCCGCTCGAGGCCGCCGGGGCCTCGCCGGCCACCGGGCCGGCGTTCGACCCGCCGGTGACTTCGCCTTCGACCTCGTAGTTCGGGCCGGTGGACCCGCCACCGCCGCCACCGCCGCCACCGCCGCCACCGCCGCCACCGCGGCTTGATTCGTCGTCGCTGCCGCAACCCGCGGCGCCAAGCACCATCACCGAGGCAAACACCGGGACCATCCGACTCAACCGCTTCATGTCGTCTCCTGACCACGAGGACACACGCACACGTCGGCCTGGTCCAGGATGGACGAGCCGGCGCCCGCTCCGCCTACCTCATCGGCCAGGCGACGGCAATCTACCGGCGCGACCCCCGAGGCGTCACGGGATGGTGATCGAGGTCTCGGTGGCGCCGGTGTTGCCGTGCAGGTCGGTGACCTCGAGTCGCAGCGTGTAGCTGCCCGCAGGCAGGTCAGCCGGCAGCACTCCCCTGAACTCGGTCTGCGGGTTCCGGGGTCCTCCCGCGGTGCCCGCGGTGGCCAGCGAAAGCGTGGCGGAGTCGATCGTGGCGACCTCGGTGGTGCCCTGCAGCAGCCGCAGGCGCAGGCCCGAGGTCTCGAGGTCCTGTCCGGCGATCGCCGGCGCCACCTGCCCGGAGCCCACCCACCAGTTGCGAATCCTGAAGTTGCCGGTCACGGCGCCCGGGTCCTCGAAGTTGTCGCTCGCGAAGCGCATCTGCTGCTCGGGCGGGTACCCGACCGTGCCGGTGACCTCGCCGCCTGCCTGGTCGAGCGTCAGCACGAGCTCGTCTGAGGGCACAAACTCAAAGACGCGGCTGTAGGTCATGTAAGGCGTCATCTCGGTGTCGCCCTCCTCAGACAGGTAGTGACCGCTCACCGCGAAGCGGTAGCGTCCGGCGGCGAAGTCCTGGATCTCCTCCCAGCGGATCACCCACTCCCACTCGATCTCGTCGGGCTGCCGGAGCCGCGTCATGATGCGCGCGGAGCGGTTTGTGTAGGGTTCGAAGTTCGGGAGCTGCGCCGCCTCGAACGAGCCGTCGGGGAGCTCACGCTGCAGCGTCACGAGCGGAGCCTGCGGCATCTCTGCACCGGGATCGCCGCCGACCCAGGCAAACTCGACCGGCTCGAACCGCGTCACGCGCTCGGGCATATCCTCAAGCACCACGCCCACGCGGTCCGCCGGCGTCGTCTCGACCGGGAACGGCGGCTCCTCGACGTGGGTGAAATGGCCCGGGTAGGTCGGTGGCGTGCGCGGCTCGTACTCCGCGTCAAGCAGGCGCCCCATCGCATCGACGGCACGCTCGCGCATGTAGTCCCCGAGCAGCGGACCCCACGGCGACACCGTCGACTCGTACCCGCCCTGCAAGAAGCTGAACGTGAACTCCGGGTACTCGTCGGGCGCGAGCGTCTCTGCCGGGAACCCCGGGAACGGGGGGCGGTCGCCGCGCAGGTTGGTCGGCATCAGGTAGAAGAAGTGGTCCTGCGCGTAGCCGAAGGTCCACGCCTTCATCGGGTCGATGCCCCAGCGGTCGCGGAGCGCCCGGAGCACATCCCAGCTCAGCTCCTCGGCAAGCTCGCCCGGCATCGTGACAATCGAGATCCCGTCGATCTTCATCGCGGTGATCTGCGACCGCAGCAGCATCGTCGGCGGACGGTTGAAGATGAGGAAGTGCAGCGCCGCGGAGCAGACCAGGTTGTCGGTGCGCTGAAAGGTGGTCGGATCGTTGTCGTTGGTCGGCCGCTGGCCATCGACGCACGACAGGCCGCCGTAGTGGTACTCCCCGCCAAAGGGCCTCGGCTGCGGTGCGGCGAACTGGCCGCGCTCGTAGCCGAGCAGGTCGTAGGTG
>JBILLP010000471.1:0-3312 GCA_044376025.1 Bradymonadia bacterium | reverse complement strand
CCAGACGGAGTCTGCGATGAGAGAGCTTCCGAAGAGCTACGAGCCGAAGGATGTCGAGGCCCGCTGGTACGCGCGATGGATGCAGGCCCGTGCCTTCGAGGCCGACGTCAACTCCGACAAGCCTGCCTACACGATTGTCATCCCGCCGCCGAACATCACCGGCTCGCTGCACATGGGCCATGCGCTGACGAACACGATCCAGGATGTGCTCATCCGCTGGAAGCGCATGGATGGGTTCGAGGCGCTCTGGCTGCCCGGCACCGATCACGCCGGCATCGCGACGCAGATGGTCGTCGAGCGCCACCTCCGCAAGCAGGGCATCGACCGCCGCACGATCGGGCGCGAGAAGTTCCTGGAGCATGTCTGGTTGTGGAAGGAGAAGTACGGGTCGCGGATCACGATGCAGCTCCGGCGGCTGGGTTCGAGCCTCGACTGGTCGCGCGAGCGGTTCACGCTCGACGAGGGACTCTCGCGGGCGGTCCGGGAGGTCTTCGTGCAGCTCTGGGAGCAGGGGCTGATCTACCAGGACGATCGCCTCGTGAATTGGGATCCGGCGGGCCAGACGGTGTTGTCGGACCTCGAGGTGGAGCAGGAGGAGGAGCAGGGGACGCTGTGGCACATCGCCTACCCGGTCGAGGGGAGCAGCGAGCGGCTGGTCGTGGCGACGACTCGCCCGGAGACGCTGCTGGGCGACACGGCGGTGGCCGTGCACCCCGACGATGAGCGGTATCGACACCTGCACGGGCGGCAGGTGAGGCTGCCGATCGCGGACCGGCTGATCCCGGTCGTGGCAGACGGCGAGGCGGCGAGCATGGAGTTCGGCTCGGGCGCGGTGAAGATCACACCGGCCCACGACTTCAACGATTTCGAGACAGGACGGCGCAACGGCCTGCCCCGCATCCAGGTGATCGACCTCGAGGCGCGCATGACCGGCCCGGTGCCGGAGCGCTACCGCGGGCTGGACCGCTTCGAGGCGCGCAAGCTGATCCTCCGGGAGCTCACCGAGGCGGGGCTGCTCATCAAGGAGGAGCCCCACACCTTCATGCCGGCGCGGTCGCAGCGGACCGGGGTCATCGTGGAGCCGCTGTCGGTGGGCAAGCAGTGGTACGTGCGGATGAAGCCACTGGCGGCGCCTGCGATCGAGGTGGTCCGGGACGGCCGCATCTCGTTCGTGCCCGAGGGCTGGGAGAAGACCTACTTCCACTGGATGGAGAACATCCGCGACTGGTGCATCTCGCGCCAGCTCTGGTGGGGGCACCGGATCCCGGCGTGGACCTGTGCGGGCTGCGGCCACCTGACGGTCGACCGGGTGGACCCGACGGCCTGCCCGAAGTGCGGTTCGGAGCGGCTGGTGCAGGATGAGGACGTGCTGGACACCTGGTTCAGCTCTGCGCTGTGGCCGTTCTCGACGCTCGGCTGGCCCGACAAGACCCCCGACCTGGCGAGGTTCTACCCGACCACCGTCATGGAGACGGGGTTCGACATCATCTTCTTCTGGGTGGCGCGCATGATCTTCATGGGCGTGCACTTCATGGGCGAGGTGCCGTTCTCGACCGTCTTCTTGCACGCCATGGTGCGCGACAAGCACGGGCAGAAGATGTCGAAGACCAAGGGGAACGTGCTCGACCCGCTCCACGTGATCGACGGCATCCGGCGCGAGGATGTGCCGCCGGACGAGGCGGAGAGCTACGAGCTGCTCTTCAAGGACTACCCCGACGGCGTCGCGCCGCAGGGTGCCGATGCGCTGCGGTTCACGCTGGCAACCTATGCGGCGGCGGGCCGTGACATCAAGCTCGATGTCAAGCGGGTCGAGGGGTACAAGGCGTTCGTCAACAAGTTCTGGAACGCGTCGCGGTTTGCGCTGCTGAACCTCGAGGGGTTCGAGTACCGCCCGGTCGACTTCTCGAGCGCGCCGCTGACCGCCGCCGACAAGTGGATCCTCACGAGGCTGCACGAGGCGGCGGCGGAGGCACACCGCGCGCTGGAGGCCTTCGAGCTCAGCAGCGCGGCGCAGGCGCTGTACGAGTTCACCTGGCACGAGCTCTGCGACTGGTACCTCGAGCTGGCCAAGCCGCTGCTGTACGGGGACATCGGGACCGAGGAGGAGCGCCAGACGTCGAAGGCCGTGCTGTGCCACGTGTTGGACCAGACCTGCCGCCTGCTCCACCCCTTCATGCCGTTCATGACCGAGGAGGTCTGGTCCTACCTGCCGAAGGCGGCCGGGCCTGACGACCTGCTGTGCCGGAGCGCCTGGCCGCGCGCCGCCACGATCCCGACCTACCCCGAGGAGGCGCGTTCGATCGCACTCGTGGCAGAGGTGATCACCGGGATCCGGCGCGTTCGCGGCGAGTCGAACGTGCCGGCCTCCAAGCTGCTCCCGCGCGTCATGCTCATGATCGACGACGCGTCCACCGCGGCGTCCATCGAGGCGGGTGAGACCTACATCCGCCGCATGGCGAAGGTGGAGCGGATCGAGGTGGTGCCGACCGGGACCGCCCGGCCTGCGCTTTGTGCGACGAGCGTGCAGGCAGGCGTCGAGATCGTGATCCCGCTCGAGGGGGTGATCGACCTGGCCGCGGAGCTGACGCGCATGAAGAAGGAGCTCGCGAAGGTCGAGGGTGACATTGCCTTCTTGCAGAAGCGGCTCTCGAACGAGCGCTACGTGAGCAATGCGCCCGCCGAGGTCGTTGCCGGCGACCGGGCGAAGCTGCAGGAGTCAGAGGCGGCGCAGGCGAAGCTCCTCGAGGGGCTGCGCTCGCTGGAGGGGGTCGCGTGATCGCGGCGCTTCGTCGGCTCCTCGGCTGGTCGGTTGCCGCGGCCCTGGCGAGCTCGTGCACCCCGACATCGCCGAAGCAGCCGGAGTTCGCGGCGACATCGGCGCCCGAGGGCTCCGCCACGGCGGCTCCACGGGCCGGCGGTGCGGAGAGCGCCGGGCTGGTCGGGCCGGGTGAGACCTCTGCGCCGAAGCTCGACGTCACCGACGTGGGGCCGCCCGGCGCCACGCTCCTCTTCGTGTCGGGACTCAAGGGCTACACCGAGCCGTGCGGGTGCACCGTCGACCTCGTGCTCGGGGGCCTTGACCGGATCACCGGGTACGTCAGCGCGCTCAAGGGTGTCACCGGCGCTGCCGGGGTGGTGCTCGGGGGTGACTTCCTGTTCGAGCACGAGACGATCGATCCCGCAGCGCGGGAGCAGGAGATCCGCAAGGCGGAGGTGCTGATCGCCGCGGCGAGGGAGATGGGCGTCGCGGCGACGGTGCTCGGGCCTCGCGACGTGGCCAATGGCGTTGACTTCTACCTCGAGAAGATGGCG
>JBILLP010000065.1:0-10436 GCA_044376025.1 Bradymonadia bacterium | reverse complement strand
TCGTCGAGCGCCCAGTCGAAGCGCTCGAAGGTCAGGGCCTCGAGGGCGTCGTCGAGGTGTTGCGCGGCGTGGTCGATGGCGTGATCGGACTGCATGGGACTGCCTGTCGAGCTGCGAGCGTGGGATTGCCACGACACGCTATGGTGTGTCCTGTGTGTGCCGCTGGCAACCTGTCCCGGTGGCCGGCCGGGTCGCGGTTCACTCGGTCGGCTCGCCATCCCAGTAGTCGAGCATCTGCGCCGGCCGGCCGAGGTGGCGAAAGACGGTGGTGCGCTCGCCGTCGGGAGCGCGGACGTCGAGCCTGACGCCGAACTTGCCGGAGTCGGGGTAGCCGACGACCTCGGGGCTGAAGAGGGTGCTCAGGCACAGCAGCCTCAGCGGGGTGTCGGCGCTGGGGTTGCTGACCTGGTGCGCGACCTCGGGCCCGCCGGGTGGAAAGATGAAGAGGTCTCCCTCGCGCACCCGGTGGGTCTGGTCGCCGAACCGAACGTCGCCCTCACCGGCGATCACGAGGCAGAGTTCCTCGTTGACGCGGTGGTGGTGAAAGGGGAAGGCGGCCTTGCCGGGCGCAATGACGGTGACGTTGGCGCCGAGGTGGTGGGCGCCGAGCCGGCGGCCGAGGTCGTGCATGGTGCAGGCGAAGCGCTGTCCGCTGTGGATGGCGCTGGTCTGCGGGACATCGTGGATCGAGGCGACGGGGAGCGTGGACATGGCGGTCACTGGTAGGCGATCAGCAGGGCGCTGACCTGGAAGTTGGGCTCGGTGTGGTTGGAGTCGTTCCACGCGCAGTCGTTGCCGAGCGTGCAGCCGGCGCAGGTGGGGGCATCGGGCCGGCAGGTGTTCTCGAAGTCCGCGACGCCGTAGGCGACGTCGAGGGTGTCGCGCCCCGAGAGGTCGCCGAGGTCGCGGAGGTCGATCGTCCAGTCGTGGGCGGCTGCGCCGGGGCACCAGCCGGCGCGGGGGTACTGCCAGGTACCGCGCTGGCCGGGCGCGGCGGTGTCGACGCAGTCGTCGCGCCAGACGAGGCGGGTGAAGGGCGTGGCGCCGACGGTGAAGGTGTGGTCCTTCTGGCAGAACTCCGCGCAGTTGTCAGCGTTGCCCTGGCCGTGGCCGGTGATGAAGGTGCGCAGGGCAGCGGTGCGGGTGCCGTCGGGCAGCGCGACCGTCGTGCGTGGGCGCTGGTCGGAGACGGGGCGAGCGGGGTCGCCGTAGACGATGCGCTGGTTGTCGGGCCAGACGGGGACGACACCGGCGACATCGCGCGGGGGTGTGCCTCCGGTCAGCTCGAAGGTGGCGGTGACGGACCAGCCGTTGCCGTAGGGGCTGCCGGGTCCGACCCAGGTGTCGATGAAGACGCGGGTCGTGACGCTGCCGGTGAGCAGGGGGCGCAGGTCGGTGACGTCGACGTCCCACTCGTGGCCGACGCCGTAGGGGGTGATGAAGCGGGAGAGCTCGACGTAGGTGGTGGCGCCGCCGCCGCCGGGCAGCACGAGTCCGAAGGTGCCGAGTCGATCCCAGGGGTCGCAGGCGCCGTCGGGGCAGTCGAGGGCGAGGTGGAGGTTGATGGCGGAGAAGGTCTGGTCGGCGGGTGGCAGCTCGACCACCTGGTCGACCTGCCGGCGGTTCTCCGCGCCGGTGAAGTAGACGTCGACGCCGAGCATGGCGCGGATCGACTGGTCGTCGCCGGGGCGGGTGGCGGGTGCGGTGTCGGGCTGGCTCGGCGCGTCGTCGCTGGCGGTGCCGGTGTCGCCCGAGCCGCCGTTCTCGGCGGCCACGTCGTCGCCGCCGCCGTCTGCGGGGGCCTTGCGGGGCTCGTCGGAGGCGCAGGCGGCGAGGCCGAGGGCGATGACGAGGGGGTGGAGGGCGTGGGCTGGTCGCATGGGTTCGGGGCCGGAGCGGGGAGGGGAGGAGCCGACGTTGTCGCGGTGCCGGGCGGGCGTCAACGGTGACGTGCGAAGTCGCACTTGACAGGCGAGGGCGTCGCGCTAGGGAAGCGGACCGCCTCACGCGAGTGGGGCCAATCCGGCTTAGCTCAGTCGGTAGAGCAGGCGGCTGTTAACCGCCTGGTCGTTGGTTCGAGTCCAACAGCCGGAGCTAGTAGAACGTGCGAACCTCGGCCCCGTTGCTCAACAGCGGGGCCGATGTTGCTTTGGGCCATCGGTCGCGGGCCGGCGAAGAATCGCGTGGTGGCGCGGGGTTTTGCGGGGCGGTCGGTGCGCGGGTGTTCGGTGGTGGAGAGCCGGAGAGCGCCGGTCGGTGGCCGGGAGCGAAGACTCGGGCGGCCGCGACGGTGTTCCGAGGAGTCGTTCGGGGTCGATTCGGGCGTTCTCCGGGGGGCGGAGAGCGCCTTGGGGGAGAAGGGTGACCCGTTGGATTGCAGGTGACCCGGTGCTGAACGTGGGGGCGACCGGGTGCTGAACGTGGGGTGACCCGGCGCTTGGCGGTGGGCGGGCGGGCGGCGGCGAGTAAGCGGCTGGAATTGTTGGGAAGTCTGTGGGCGCGGGTTGACCTGTCGCTGAACGCGGTGGGACCCGGTGTTCAGCAGGTGTCCGAGCGGTGCGCGGTGGTGAGCTCGAACTCGCCATTGACATCTGTTGAGAGTGGCGCTTACCTTTGTCTTGCGAGGCTACCATTCTTCGCGTCTCAGGATCGGGTCCGAGACGACGGGCAACCGGTGAGTACGTACCCCCGCGGACAATGACCCGAAACAGCCAGCTCTGACTCCATCTGCGCGACAGCGCACGCCAACGCTCCAGGTGACCTCCGAGACCCGCGGAGAGGATGACAGTCCGAGATGGTGCACGATGTGGAGCAGCAGAATGTCGAAGTCTTTGAAGAGTGCGCGGGACAACCGCGCCAACCAGCTCAACCCGACCCATCCGGCCTACCACCAGTCGCGGGGCAGTAGCTCCGACGAAGCGCAGCGGATGGCGGGGCTGAGCAAGCCCGTGCTGGACAACCGCGCCAACCAGCTCAACCCGAACAACCCCGCCCACGCGGCGTCGAGGGGGGAGTTGACGCTCTCGTCCACGTCTTCCAACCCGTCACCGGCCAAGTCCGAGTGACCTGACCTGCACCACCCCGCGCGGCTCTCGAGGCCGAGGGGGCGTGCGCTTGGAGGACACCTATGAACCAACGAATCCTGATCACCGGCTCCTCTGGCCTGGTCGGAACCGCGCTCACAACGACCCTGCTAGCAGAGGGCGTCGAGGTGGTTTGCTTCGATCTGCGCGCACGCGGAGAGGCCTACGGGGATGTCCGCGATCTGACGCGCCTGAACGAAATCGTCACGCGCGTCGATGGCGTCGTGCACGTGGCCGCCGTCTCGCGTGTCGTGTGGGGCGAGCGCGATCCCGAGCTCTGCTGGGCGACCACTGTCGGCGGGCTGCGGAACGTTCTCGAGGCCGCAGCACGTTCCGACCGCGGGCCTTGGCTCATCTTCGCGAGCAGCCGTGAGGCGTACGGACAGCCCGAGTCGCTCCCGGCCAACGAAGACACTCCGCTTCGTCCGGTGAACGTCGAGGGGCGTTCCAAAGTGGAGGGCGAGATTCTCGCTGCGGAGGCGCGGCGTGCTGGCCTTCGCGCCTGCACTGTCCGGCTATCCAACGTGTTCGGATCGACGTCCGACCATTCGGACCGAGTCGTGCCTGTGTTCGCCCGTGCTGCCGCGCTCGGTGCCGAGCTTCGGGTGGACGGACTCGGTCACACGTTCGACTTCACCCATATCGATGACATCACCCGGGGCATCGTCGCCTTGATCGACCTGCTCGCTATGGGAGGGCCGCCGCCCCCGCCCATCCACTTCGTGAGTGGCCGGCCGACGACGCTCGAAGAACTCGCGACGCTTACCGCTCGGCTTGGTCAGAGCGGTTCCTCCATCCGGTCAGCGGCTCCTCGTGACTCTGACGTCACGCGCTTCTTCGGCGACCCGTCGCGGGCAAAGGCCCTGCTCGGTTGGGAGCCAATGGTTCGGCTCGAGGACGGGCTGGCGAAGCTGATCCAGGAGTTCGGGGATCGCGACCGCGCCGCCGCGGCGCAGGAGGTCGTGCGATGACACGCCGCATTATTCTCGTCGATTTCTACTGGACTCGCGACAAGGACCCCCGCGTCCCGCTTGGACACGCGTCCATCCTTACCGCACTTCGCGGACGAAGCGAGCTCGACGTCCGTTCCATCGTCATCGCGGTCAATGAGCCTCACCTCGACGCGGCCACGGTTGCCACAGCGATTCTCGACGAGACGAAGGGGGTCCCGGCCACCGAGGTGGATGTCGCCTTCGGGGCCTACGTGTGGGGCGAGGCGTTGCTGCAGGACGTGCTCCGCGAGTTAGGGTTCTCAGGTTTCCAAGGCAGGCTGATCCTCGGCGGCCCTCAGATCCCATACAGTGGGCGGGGTCTCGAACGGATCTATCCCGACGTCGACGCCTTCGTTCGCGGCTACGGCGAGGAGGCATGGGCAACGCTCGCAGGTTCACCGCGGCCGTGCCCGATCCCAGGCGTCCACTGGGCAGGGACGCCGGACGCCGTCGCGCAGGCTCTGGTGAACCTTGAGGCGCTTCCATCGCCGTGGCTGTCGGGGACGATCCCGCTCAAGGACCAGTCGTTCATCCGGTGGGAGACTCAACGTGGCTGCCCCTTTCGCTGCGCGTTCTGCCAGCACCGAGAGCCCGGCGCGCGGCTGCCGCGGCGTGCCCTGAGCCTGCCGCGAATTGAAGCCGAGATTGACCTCTTCTGCGAGTCGGGCGTTCGCGAGATCGCTGTGCTCGATCCCATCTTCAACGTGGCGGAGCACGCCGTGGGCGTCCTTCAGCGCTTCGCAGAGCGCGGGTTCACGGGACGGCTATCGCTGCAGTGTCGCGCAGAGCGGATACCTGCCGCGTTCCTAGACGCTGCTTCGGCCCTCGACGTCTGCCTGGAGTTCGGGCTCCAGACGATCCACGCGGAAGAGGGGCGTGCAATCGAGCGGAGCAACCAGATTGAACGCGTAGACGCAGGTCTCGCAGCAGTGCGCGCTCGCGGCATCTCCCACGAGGTGTCGCTGATCTTCGGCCTGCCGGTGCAAACCCTCGAGTCCTTCGAGGCGAGCGTCACGTGGTGCCTCGATCGCGAGGTTCCCGTCATCAAGGCGTTCCCGCTCGTGCTTCTGCGCGGCACAGCGCTTGAGCGCGACCGCGACAAGTGGAGCCTTGTAGACAGTGGCGGAGCGATGCCGATGGTCCTCAGGTCCACCACCTTCGATGTCGATGACTGGCACGAGATGGCCCGTCTCTCCGACGCATTGCGGTTGACCGAAGGGCGCCACCCCAATGTCCTGCGCGAGCTGAAGTTGCTCGCCGCAACGCTGGAACCCGATCTCCTCCGCTGGACGCCGGCGAACAAGCTGGAGGCCACATGAACCATCGCAGGCCCATCTTCATCGTCGTCGAGGGACTGGACGGTTCTGGCAAGAGCACATGTGCTGCCCAACTCGCCGAGCACATTGGGGCCGAACACATGACGACGCCTTCGCCAGGCGTTCGTCGCTTTCGCGACGACCTCATCGAGGGCTTCGGCTCCAGCCAGGAGGCCAAGCAGCTCTTCTACCTCGCCACCGTGTTCGCAGCGTCGGACGAGGTCTCTGCACTTCTGCAACGAGGTCGCTCGGTCGTCCTCGACCGGTACTTTCTCTCGACGCAGGCGTACGCGGCCTTCAGGGGCTCAAGGCTCGCGATCGACGATGTGCAACGACTACTCAAACCTGCAGATGTCACATTCTACATGGACACCCCGCTGGCAACGCGTGTCGCACGACTGCAACGACGCGGAACAAGCGCGGCTGATCTGGAGACCATCACCGCTGAGGCTGACGACCGCCTGCGCGCGGAGCATCTCCGGCGAGCGCACATCGCCGTAGTCGGACGGTTCGTGCGTGTACCGGGCGACGTGGGGAGTCCACGTGACGTCTTCGCCCGCGTGGTGGCGGAGATTGAATCATTCAACGAGCGGTCCCCCGAACGCCAGAGCCTCAAGGAGGTCATGCGATGAAGATCCTGAAGGTCATCCACGGCTACCCGATGCGTTACAACGCCGGGTCTGAGGTCTACAGCCAGACGCTGTGCCACGCGCTCGCGGAGCGCCATAGAGTCCACGTTTTCACGCGGGAGGAGGACGCCTTCGCCCCGGACTTCCAGCTGCGCGTTGAGCCAGACGCAGACGACCCTCGCGTCACCGTGCACGTGGTCAACAACCCCCGCCTGAAGGATCGCTTCCGCGCGACGGGCATCGACCAGCGCTTCGCCGAGGTGCTCGACCGACTGAGCCCCGACGTCGTTCACGTCGGTCACCTGAACCACCTCTCGACGTCCCTCCTTCGCGTGGCGGCCCTCCGCGAGGTCCCGATCGTCTTCACGCTCCACGACTACTGGCTGATGTGCCCGCGCGGGCAGTTCATGCAGATGTTCCCCGAGAACCCGAGCAACCTCTGGGCGGCGTGCGACGGACAGGAAGACCGCAAGTGTGCTGAGCGCTGCTACGCCCGCTACTTCAGCGGGGCGCCAGATGAGCTCGACCGCGACGTCGCCTACTGGACCGACTGGGTCGCGCGGCGCATGCGGCACGTCCGCGAGATGGCGGAGTTCGTGGACGTCTTCGTCGCGCCCGCGCGCTACCTCCATGATCGCTTCCGCGACGAGTTCGGACTGCCCGAGCGCAAGCTCGTCTACCTCGACTACGGGTTCGCGCGGGCGCGGATGGCCGGCCGTCGTCGCGTCGCGGGCGAGCCCTTCACGTTCGGCTACATCGGCACGCACATCCCGGCGAAGGGGATCCATGACCTCATCCGCGCCTTCGGTTCGCTCCGTGGCGAGGCGCGGCTTCGCATCTGGGGCCGACCCCGAGGCCAGCACACCGACGCACTTCAGCGGATCGCAGCTTCGCTCCCGTCGGACGCGGCGGGCCGGATCGAGTGGCTCCCCGAGTACAAGAACCAAGATATCGTCCGCGACGTGTTCGATCGATGCGACGCGATCGTCGTGCCCTCGGTGTGGGTCGAGAACTCGCCGCTCGTGATCCACGAGGCTCAGCAGGCTCGCGTCCCTGTCGTCACCGCCAACGTCGGGGGGATGGCGGAGTACGTCCACCACGAGGTCAACGGCCTGCTCTTCGAGCACCGGTCGGTGGAGGCGCTTGCCGAGCAGATGCAACGCCTCGTCGACGACCCTAGTCTAGCCGCGCGGCTCGGCGCCCGCGGCTACCCCTTCACGCCGTCCGGCGACATCCCCGACGTGGCCGAGCACGTCCAGGCGGTGGAGCGCCTCTACGATGAGGTCCTGGAGCGGAGAACGACCGCCCGTGTGCAACGACGCACCGGGCCGTGGCGAATCACGTTCGACACGAACCCGGACACCTGCAATCTGCGCTGCATCATGTGCGAGGAGCACTCGCCGCACAGCCCCCTGCAGGTGAAACGTCGGGCAGAGGGGCGTCCGCGGCGACGGATGCCCTTCGAGATGATCGAGCGGGTGGTCGCAGACGCTGCGCCGCACGGGCTGCAGGAGATCATCCCGTCCACCATGGGCGAGCCGCTCCTCTACGACGACTTCGAGGGCATCCTCGAGCTCTGCGAACGCTACGACGTCAAACTGAACCTCACAACGAACGGCACCTTCCCACGGCTCGGAGCGGAGGTATGGGCGCGCAAGATCGTCCCCGTGACGTCCGACGTGAAGATCTCGTGGAACGGGGCCAGCAAGGCCACGCACGAGGCCATCATGCTCGGCTCGCAATGGGACAAGGTCCTTGCCAACGTCCGCTCGTTCATCGCTGTCCGCGATCAGCATGCCGCGGATGGAGGCAACCGATGCCGCGTCACGTTCCAGCTGACATTCCTGGAGCGCAACGTCGCAGAGCTCGCCGAGATGGTGCGGCTCGCCATCGACCTCGGGGTTGACCGCTTGAAGGGGCATCATCTCTGGGCCCACTTCGGCGAAATCGAAGGGCAGTCAATGCGTCGGGACGTGGACGCGATCCGGCGGTGGAACAAGGCCGTTCTCGAAGCGAGGGTGGCGGCCGCCGAACGGACGCTCCCAAACGGACAGAACATCCTGCTCGAGAACATCTTCCTCCTCGACGAGACCGCGACGGAGGACCTCGCTCCGGGTGGTCCATGCCCTTTCCTCGGACAGGAAGCCTGGGTGAGCGCAGTTGGCCGGTTTGATCCGTGCTGCGCACCCGACGCCCAGCGCCGCACGCTCGGCGAGTTCGGCGACCTGAATCAGCAGAGCTTGATGGAGATCTGGAACGGCGACGCGTACCGCCAGCTCGTCTCCACCTACCGCAACCGGTCGCTGTGCCTCGGCTGCAACATGCGGAAGCCCGCAGGAGGTGAAGCATGACGCATCCGCCATTGCACGCCGAGGACCTACTGCAGCCGGCTTCGGGACGGCACCCCGAGGTCCATCACGATGTGCTCGAACCTCATCTCGCTGCGAGCGTCCGGACCCTCTGCGAACACGGTATCCAGGAGGTCGTTGCGCAGGAACAGCTCGAGCCTGGAGTCTTTCGCCGTCTCGTGTCGGCGTGGGGGAGCGACCAGCCGTGGGTGCATGAGGCGGCACAGACGCTGGCACCGGTCGTTCGAGACCGTCTGGTCGAGCGGGGGAGCGAGATCGGCCGCCTTCTCGGCCGGGTCATCGACGCATCGCTCTTCGTGATGACGCCCGAGCAGGGACGAGGCACGCACGCGCACCAGGACCTGGCCTACAAGTGGGACAAGCCCAGCTCCCAGCGCTACGCCTACACCACTTGGATCTCCCTGCACGACTGCGACGTGAACACGGGCGCCCTTCGGTTCTGCGCGCCGTTGAGCATCGGCGAGGTCAGCGTCCGTCAAGACATCCTTCTACCTGACTTCGTCGACCTGTCCACGACAGCCGAGTGGATGTCCAGCGAGTCCATCGCGGCCGTGACCGCCGGCAGCGTCGTCGCGTTCGACTCGCTGACATGGCACGGGAGTTGTGCGTGCACCGCCGCAAACCAGCGGATGGCGCTCGCGATCCGCTGGCGCTCTACGACCGCGTGGGAAGACCAGATTCAGCTGAAGCGCCCAATGGCTGCCCCCGGTGCGTTCACGATGGACTCATCGGGTGCCGTTCTCTGCAGGGCACTCGCTGGCGCCTTCGGCGTTGACCTTCCGAGGGCCCCTGAACGCGGGACCACACTTCGAGTGCTACGGCAGGTGCTGGCTCACAACGAACGAGCCGTGTCGAGGCTCGAGCAGCACGCCCAACGAGCACTCTACGACCTTGAACGCGCGCTTGGACTGCTGGAGCGTCACCATGCCAGGCCGTCACCAGCGGTCTGGATCGCTGTTCGTGATGTCGCTCTGCCGGCGATCAACGAGCTCTCGGCAGGGGGGGAAGTATGATGTGGCAGACCCTCCGAGTCGCCACGTGCGGCACACACCACGTCTATGGACACGGGCAGCCCACCTACAGCGAGCGCTTCGACGAGGTCCTGAAGTTCCACGCACCGGGCCTCGCGCCTGTCCGGCGCAACGGCGAGGCATGGCATGTAGGCATCGACGGGACGCCCGCGTACCACAGGAGGTTCCTTCGCACCTTCGGCTACTACGAGGGGCTGGCTGCCGTCGTGGCGGTAGACGGTTGGCATCACGTCACCACGGACGGGAGCGATGCCTACGCGCACCGGCACGCCTGGTGCGGCAACTTCCAGCACGAGCGGTGCACCGTTCGTGACCGTGACGGCGCGTACTTCCACATCACGCTGCGGGGCGACGATGCGTACCCTGCCCGATGGCGCTACGCGGGCGACTATCGCGACGGAATCGCGGTGGTGCAGACGGGTGACGGGCACTCCACCCACATCAGGCTCGATGGATCGTTGCTGCACGAGCGGTGGTTCGTCGACCTCGACGTGTTCCACAAGGGCTTCGCACGCGCCCGAGACGAAGACGGCTGGATGCACGTCGACCTCCAGGGGTGGCCAGCCTACGCGCGACGTTTCCACGCCGTCGAGCCGTTCTACAACGGCCAAGCGCGGGTCGAGCGCTTCGATGGGGCGCTCGAGGTCATCGACGAGACTGGAGCAACACTGGTTGAGCTGCGACCCGCGCGACGCCCGGAGTTCGCGAGTCTCTCCGGAGACATGGTGGGCTTCTGGCGAACCCAGACCATCGGCGCCGCCGTCGAGCTCGGTGTCATCGAGGTGCTGCCGGCGACGGCCGAGGAGGTCGCTGAGAGGTGTGGGCTCCACGCCGACGGCGCCCGGCGGCTCCTGCGAGCGCTCGGCGAACTGAGCCTCGTTGCTCGACACGACGACCAGTGGACGCTCACGGCGCGAGGCGAGCTGCTTCGGGCCGACCATGCGCTCACGTTGGCCGACGCCGCCGTCGAGTACGCGGGGCCCTTCACTGCGATGTGGACCCGACTGCCAGACGCC
>JBILLP010000064.1:0-10446 GCA_044376025.1 Bradymonadia bacterium | reverse complement strand
CTCTGGGTCGGTGAGAAGGAGCTCGATCTGACGCTGGTCGACTCCGCCACGCGGCAGGCGCCGGTCGCTTCAACGAGGGCGTGGGTGAGGGGATCTATCGCGGTTTGCATGGCTTCTATCCGACAGCGGGCGTGTGTGGACCTGTATAGGGCGAGCGGGGCGGTGAGCGCAAGGGTTTTGTGGTGATTTTCTGGGCGCTGTGCCCGGCCGACGCGGCGCGCGGTGATGCTGCGTGCAAAAGGCTTGTTGTTTCAAGTCGTTGCGGTTCTTCTTGTGCCTCGCGCCAGGGGCTGCGTGGCTGCTCCGATTTCTGAAGAATGTCGAATTGATCCGGTAATCGCTTGTTTATCGTTGTCATTGTGTGTCTTTTTTGTGTGTGCTTTGTCCAGGATTCCTGGTGATCTTCGAGTCCAGCACGTTTCTTTTGAGAAAAGCGCGACAAGGCGTTCGAAACAACATGAATGAACCAGCTTCATGTTGGTCGAGACATTCATTCGTAGAAGAAGAGAAACGAAGTGATGCTTTCAGACATGTTCGTTTCTATTCATTCCCAACAATTTTTGATTCAAGAATGCAAGCAGCCCGAACCGATCCACGATCCTCATCCCACGGTGGGTCGATGCGGGATGCATCCGGTCAACCACCGCGCGCCGAGGCTCCCGATGACGCAACTTCGCCTGCAACGCGGACCCACGCGACCAGCTCGCCGGCTTCGCGGGTTGGCAGGTCGCGGTCGAACCCATCGCTCCAGCGGTCACCCACCTGCAACCCGGCCGACAAGCGGCGATCCTCCCGGCGATCCCGGGGGGCACCGAGCCTCGGCAGCGGCTGCTGGGCCCGAACCCGCCGAGCATCTCGAGCGCTGTCGTCGCGTCGTCGGGGGTGCTCCGCGGGGTGCGGAGCGGCCAAAGAGGGTACCACCCTCGCGGCCCCGGCGCCACAGCGGGGTGTCGACGCCTCAGCCCCGCACCCGTCGCATCCCTCTTGCCGCCGCGCCCGGATCGGAGCACGATGCGGCCTCCGTGCCCATCGACGGGTCGGCGCGAGCTGGTGGAGACGTGAAGATGGCTGCGATGGACGGCGGGCGCGCGGGCGCCCCGATGGTGAACACTCCGGGGGCCGGCCCCCTGCTGTCGAGGGCGGGGCTGCTCGCATCGCTCTGGATCGTGGCGCTGATGCTGCTCGTGCCACGGCCGGCGGCTGCGACGCCGCAGTATGCGATCGGCTCGGCGCACGCCTGCAACACCTGCCACGTCGAGCCGACCGGCTGGCTCAACCCCGAGAAGAAGGACCGGCGCTGCACGCTCGACTGCCAGGGCTGCCACGTCAGCCCCACCGGCGGCGGACTCCGCACCCCGCTCGGCGAATACTACGGCCGCGAGGTGCTCCCCATGTTCGGCAAGCGTCCGAGCGAGGCGGCCGACATGATGCGCTTCGCCCGACCCGGCGAGCCGATCAGCGGCGGCGGCTACACCCTGCAGGGCGGCTGGAACGACGGCTGGTGGCCGGGCGACGTGCAGCACCGCGAGATCCCGGACCGCTACGGCGATATCGACCCCGCGCCCGTCTGGCAGGTCGGAGGCGACTTCCGCATCATGCACGTGCAAACCAACGACGGCACCAGGACCAGCTCGGCGACCTTCCCCATGGAGGCGCAGGTCTACGGCGCGTGGCACCCCGCCTCGAACCTGACCGCCTACCTCGACCTCGGCGTGCAGGGCAAGCAGACCCCGCCACCCGGCCAGTCGACCTGGGACGGCATCAAGGAGCGCGCCTGGATCCGCGAGGCCTTCGTCATGATCCACGATCTGCCGGGCAGCCAGTACGTGCGCGCCGGGCGCTTCTTCTTGCCGTTCGGCTGGCGAATCCCCGACCACACCGCCTACACGCGACGCGACACCGGCTTTGATGTCGACCGTCAGGCCTACGGGGTCGAGTGGGGGCAGGCCTACTACGAGTGGTGGAGCAACGTCGCCGTCTGGCACCAGGGGCTCGACGCCTGGCCCGGCGAATCCGCCGGCACCATCGAGGGCAACGGCCTCACGGCCCAGGGTGGCTGGCGCGGCATGGGCTACCAGCTCGGAGGCAGCCTGCACGCGATGTCCCAGAAGGGCGGCGGCTCGGAGTTCGTCGTCGGGCCGATGTGGGCGGCGAACCTCTTCCCGGTCGTCTACCTGGGCGAGGCCTACCTCAAGCGGAGCGCCAGCGACGGCAAGTCCGACACCGTCTCACAGCTCGCGACCTTCCACGAGCTCCAGTGGCAGGGCTTCACCGGCCTGACGCCCAAGGTGCGCTACGAGTGGATCGACAAGGACATCGACCTTGAGTCCGGGGCCCAGCAGCGGCTCCTGGCCGGCTTCGAGTTCAACCCCTACCGCAACATCTCGCTCGACATCGTCTTTCGCCGGACGATGGACTCACGCGCCGACGTCGGCAGCAAGAACCAGTGGCTCCTGCAGACCCACGTCTGGTTCTGAGGTCCGGTCGGGCGGCAGGCAGGCGAGCCGCTCCCGCGGGTCAGGGCGGGGCGCCTGCCTCGATCCAGTCGTAGATCAGCGCCAGCTCGTCGTCGCCCAGGGTCGAGCCGAGCGGCATGCGGTCCCCGCTGCCGCCGGCGTCGAGGTGGGTGCCCGTCACCTTGAGCCAGAGGTAGGAGCGCGAGGCGTCGGTCGGCGTCACGCGCGCCATCGTCGGGAGCTGCACCGCGGGCCCGATCAGGCGGTTGCGCAGCTCGTCGTCGGGGGCGAGCCAGAGCCCGCCGCTGACCTGCTCGATGTGGCAGCTTGCGCAGCGGGGCGCGAAGACCCGCGCAGAGAGGTCGCGAAGCGTCGGAGGGGGCGGATCCGGCGGTGCGAGCTCGACCGTGTCGACCGGCACGTCGGGCGGATCGGCGGTGTCCCCATCGTCGATGCCGGTGTCGAGGGGCGCGTCGGGCAGGTCGACATCGTCGGGCCAGGGGCTCCAGGTGTCGGCCGCACCGGTGTCCGACGGGTCGGGCAGCTCGGGCAGGCAGCCGTCGCACCCACCGAGCAGCGTCGCGAGTGCGGCTGGCAGCGCGCATCGCACGGGGGTGGGCACGCGGCGCCTCACCTCAGTTGCAGCTCCCCTCGGGCGCACCCTCCGCCTTCCACGCCTTGATCAGCGCAAGCTCGGTCGCGGTGACCTGGCGCTCGGGCTCGCCGGCGGGCGGCATCTCTCCCAGCTTCATGCGGAGCAGGCTTGCGTCGAGGTGGGTCGACACGCTGCCGAACCCCGGCTCGCGTTCGGCATACACGTCAAGGTCAGGGAACTCCGCCCCATCGGGCGAGTGGCACCGGCTGCACTTCTGGTCGAAGATCGGCTTGACGTCGGCGCAGTAGGTGTAGCCACCGGAGCCATCGAGCGTGACCTTTTCTGCGCGGCCGAGGTCGGGGCACCCGGCCAGCAGCGCTGCGGTCGAGAGCGCGGCGACCAGGAATCCGGAGCGAAACATCGGAACTCGGAGCGATGACACCTGGTCCTCCAGCACGGCGGGGCCTCGAGCGCGTCGGGTCGTCGGGCGCGGAGGACCGGCACGGCATGACGCCTCATGGCCAAGACGCGTATGCGACTACCAGACGTTGCGACGCGAGGCCACACAGGCGCCTCGGCACCCCTGGCGGCGTCGGCTCAGGCGAACTCGAGCTTGAAGCCGGCCTTGGCGAACTCGTCGCGTTCGGCCTCGAGGTCGGCGAGCGTCAGCGCGTGCCCGTCGAGCCAGCCCGGTTCGAACCGCAGCCGAACGGCCCGGCCACGCACCTCGATCCTCGTCAGCGGCACCGGCTCGTGCTGCCGGCCCCGGTGCAGCACCACCGCCAGCCTCAGCAGCACGGCGAGGCGGCGTGCCAGGTCCCGGGTCGCATCCGGGAGCGGCGCGAACAGCTCGTCAGACAGCGCCTTGCGCTGGGCACGCACCAGCGTCGCCAGCAGCGCCTGCTCGTGGTTCGAGAAGCCGGGCATGTCGGAGTGCTCGACCAGGTACCCCCCGTGCTTGTGGTAGCCGCTGTGGGAGACCGCGAGCCCGATCTCATGAAGCCGCGCCGCCCACCTCAGCAGGTCGGCAGTCGACTCGCCCTCGAGGTCCCAGGCGAAGGCGACCTCCTGCAGCAGCCGCGTTGCGGTCTGCTCGACGCGCTCCGACTGGCGCAGATCGACCATGTACTGGGCGCACATGCGGCGCGTGGTCCGGTCGCGGATGTCCTCGTGCCGGATGCGGCCGATCTGGTCGTAGAGCACCCCCTCGCGCATCGCCCCGGTCGCATACGAGAGCCGCGAGACCGACAGCGACTCCATGACCGCCGTCAGGATCGCCAGCCCGCCGGGCAGCACCGAGGCCCGCTCCGCCTTGAGCCCGGGGAGGCGCGCCGCATCGATGCGGCCGGCGGCCTCGAGCGTCCTCTGCAGGCGGCCGAGCCCCGCGAGCGTCACCCCACCGTCGCTCCAGCGGTTGGCGGTGAGCAGCTCGTCGACGGCACCCACGGTGCCGCTCGATCCGTAGGCGACGTCCCAGGTCGAGGCGACGAAGCGGTGGGCGACGGTCTGGATCTCGCGCTTGGCGGCCAGGATCGCCCGCTTGAAGCCGTCGGCCCGCGTGTCACCCGCAGGCAGGAACCGCAGCGACCAGCTCACGCAGCCCATCGGGAGGCTCTCGCGCGTCTCCGCCTCGAAGCCCTGGCCCACGATCAGCTCGGTCGACCCGCCGCCAATGTCGATCACGAGCCGACGTGCCGGCTCCGCAGCGACCGTGTGCGCGACACCGAGGTAGATCAGGCGCGCCTCCTCCTGCCCCGACACAATCTCGATCGGGTGGCCGAGCGCCTCTTCTGCGCGCCGCAAGAAGGCGGGGGCGTTGATGGCCCGTCGGAGCGCGCTGGTGCCGAGCGCCCGGACCCGGTCAGCGCGGAGCCCGCGCAGTCGCTGCCCGAACCGCTCGAGCACCGCGAGGGCCCGCCCCTGCACCTCGACCGTCAACCGGTTCGCGTCGTCGAGTCCGCCGGCGAGCTGCACGCGCTCCTTGAGGCGATCGACCACCTGCAGGTCACCGCCCACCTCGCGGGCGACGACCATGTGGAAGCTGTTCGAGCCAAGGTCAACAGCGGCGAGGAGCTGGTGGGTCGATGAGGTCATGCGAGGTGGTCGGGTCGTGCACGCCGGGCGTCGCTGCCCGGGGAGCCGTCCCTACTGCAGCCCGGGCCAAGGGGGCAACGAGCGCGCACCCGACGCCTCGCCTGTGGGCTGAGCCGCACCCTTGCCAGCCGCGTCGGGCTGCCATAGCGAGACCCTAGGAGCGGGTGCTGCTGTTTCGTGCGGTACCCGATACCCCGCCCGAATGTGTTCATTCCGGGATCTCCCGTGCAAGTCTGGTGTGCAAGCTCGCCTCGCAGCGAGAAGCCTGAAGGACTCCGGGGAGGAACCCACCTCGCGACTCGCGAGGCGGGGCCCGAGGACCAACACCGGAACGAGCGGCCCCGCTCCCACCCTTCTCCCGCTCAGCCGGCCGGCCAGCCCATCTGCCGACCGCCGAGCAGGTGCATGTGGATGTGGTACACCGACTGCCCGCCCTGGCCGTTGCAGTTGATCACGAGCCGGTAGCCCGACTCCGCGATCCCGAGCTGCTCTGCGAGCCGCGCCGCCACCCAGGCCATGTGCCCGAGCAGCATCCGGTCGTCGGCTGTCGCGTCGTTGAGCGTCGGCAGGTAGCGCTTCGGCAGGATCAGCACATGGGTCGGTGCGGTCGGTGCGATGTCGCGGATCGCGATCACGTGCTCGTCGTCCCACAGCCGCTCCGACGGGATCTCGCCCCGCAGGATCCTGCCGAAGATGGTCGGGTTGTCACTCATGGGGGGCTCCGTGTCGGGTCAGAAGCTCTTCTCGGTGTCGATCAGCAGGGTGACCGGGCCGTCGTTGACGAGCGCGACCTCCATGGTCGCGCCAAAGCGCCCGGTCTCGACGGCGATGCCCCGGGCGCGCCAGGCCTCGACGGCGCGGTCGACGAGCGTGCGGGCGGTGTCGGGCGCCATGGCCCCGACGAAGCTCGGTCGCCGGCCCTTTCGGCAGTCGCCGTAGAGCGTGAACTGGCTGACGACCAGCAGGCTACCCCCGGTGTCGAGCAGCGACAGGTTCATGCGGCCGTCGGCGTCGTCGAAGATCCGGAGGTCTGGGATCCGGCGGACCATCGTGTCGAGGTCGGCGTCGGTGTCCCGCTGACCGGCTGCCAGCAGGACCATCAGCCCGCGCTGGATCGAGCCGACCACCTCGCCCTCGATCCGGACCGACGCCGACGAGACGCGCTGGACAACCGCGCGCATCGGTCAGCGGGGCAGTGAGATCTCGACCCAGTTCGGCGCGATGCCCTGCAGCCGCAGGCTCAGGTCGGGCGCGGCGTGCTGCGGCCGGAGCATCACGAGCTGAAAGCAGGGCAGGCGGCGCAGGTGGCGCACGGTGTCGTTCTGGTCGGCGCGCACGCGACCGCTGCCCGCCACCAGGATCACGTTGAAGCCGTCATCGCCACCAGCGTCGCGGAGCGCCTGCAGCGCGTCGTCGATCGGCAGCCCGTCGGCGGGCGTTCCCCAGCCGGCAAAGGTCACCTCGGGCCCGCCCGGCGTGCCGAGCCAGCCGCCGCTCGAGACCCCGCCGGGCGCCGAGCCGGCCTCGAGCTCCATCTCGAGCCAGGCGACGCGCGGCCAGTTCGGGTTGGCGAGCAGGTTGAGCCCGAACTCCGGCCGCCTGATGAAGTTCAGCACCGTGGTCATCGCGGGTGCGAGCTCGGCGAGCGGCTCGATGACGAGGCCGACGCGGCCGGGTCGGCCGGTCGGGCCGGCGATCGACAGCGCCTGCGTCAGCACGTGGTACACTTGGCGGTCCCAGGCCAGGAACTTGTCGGGCGGCAGCAGGCGCGGCGCATCTGCCCGCACCGTCCGCGGCTGGCCCCCGGTCGCGTCGACCGGCTCGTGGGTGCCCGGTTGATCGGGCCGCGCCGCGGCCAGGAGGCCCGAGGCGCCGGGCGATGCCCCCTTGTCGGATACGTTGTTCAGCGCCGTCGACCAGGGATCGACGCGGCGCATCAGCTTGATGGCGCGGCCGTAGCGGGGCTCGTGGTCGAGCGCGAACTCCAGGTCGAGCACGGCGTCGTCGCGCCGGTTGAGCCGGAGCAGCAGCTTGGCGCGTCGGAAGTGGATGCGCGCCTGCGCGACGTCGGTCAGCTCGAGGGCCTTGGCGTACTCCTCGAGGGCCTCCTCGACGCGGCCGAGCCGCTCGAGCCCGGTCGCGAGCGCGAGCCGCGCGTCGGTGTTGGCCGGGAAGTCCTCGATCACCGCCTGCAGGCAGGCGACCGCCACCTCTGCGTTGCCCCGCCGCAGGTGCCTCACGGCGTCGTCGTAGGCCATCTCCGCCATGTCGGCATCGAGCGTCATGCCCCGCTCGCGCCACCGGGATGCCTCCTCGACATCGCCGATCAGGTCGAGCACCTCGGCAAGCTCGTCATACCAGTGCCGGTAGTAGGGGTAGATCGAGATCGCCCGCTTGTAGGCCTCGCACGAGGCCTCGTTGCGCCCCAGCCGGCGGAGCAGCGCCGCGTGCCGGATCAGCGCGTCGGTGTCGAACGGGTCCTGCTCGAGCAGGTCGCGGCAGATCCGCTCGCCCTCTGCGTAGGCTCCCTGCTCGATGTAGTAGGCGAGCAGGTTGCGCGCCGCCGTGACGATGCCACGATCGGCGGTCCAGGCGGCCTTCCACTCCGCGACCGCCGCATCCGACAAGCCCTCCTCCATGGCGCGAACGCCCCGGTTGAAGGCCTCGATGGCTGCCAGTCGCTCGTCGCTGATCTCAATCTCATTCGCTGTCGACGCCATCACTCGGCTCGCATGTGGAGGAGGGCAACGGATGCATTGTGTACGACCAGCCGCGGCGCGTCCACCGTTTCGAGTCTCAGGGGCAGCCCTCGTCGACCGCGCCGTCGCAGTCCTGGTCGACCCCGTCACAGACCTCCGCGATCCCCGGCCGGATCACCTGGCTGTTGTCGTTGCAGTCGTTGGTCGGGATCGCGCCGGTCGCCTCGCCCGCGTCGGTGCAGGAGAGGTTGAAGGACACGACCGTCGCCGTCGCGTTCGGGCGGTAGCCGTCGTTGTCGAGGTCGACAAAGCAGAGCTCCTGGAGATCGCAGTTCTGGTCGACGCCGTCGGCGACGCCCTCGGCCGCGCTCGGGCGAACCGAGGCGTTGCTGTCGTTGCAGTCGTTGCTGGGCTGCGAGCGGAGCGCCTCGCCCGGGTCGCTGCAGTCGGCGTCTGACGAGATCCGGATGTTGTCGCCCGCGCGAAAGCCGTCGGAGTCGGCATCGACGTAGCAGACCTCCTGGTTGTTGCAGTCGCCGTCGAGGCCGTCACCCACGTACTCGGTGCCGCCCGGGTAGATGTCGGCGTCGGTGTCGAGGCAGTCGCGGCGGTCGGTGACGTAGCCCTCGCTCGGCGGCTGGCAGAGGTTCAACGGGGCGGCGTTGCGGTCGCCGAAGCCGTCGCCATCGATGTCCGGGTAGTAGGCAACGGTCGGCACGCCATTGTCGATGACGCCGTCGCAGTCCTCGTCGACCCCGTCGCAGCTCTCCGATGCGCTCGGGTTGATCGAGCTGTCGCGGTCGTTGCAGTCGTTCGAGGGCGCCCGGGCGAGGGCGAGCCTTGCCCCGTCACAGCGCAGGATGGTCGTCGGCGAGGTCTCGCTGGTGCGGAAGCCGTCGGAGTCGGCATCGATGAAGCAGAGCTCGACCCCGTCGCAGTCCTGGTCGACCAGGTCTCCGGCAAGCTCCTCAGCGCCCGGAACGATGAGGGCGTTGGAGTCGTCACAGTCGCCGGGAGCGACCAGCCGCGACGCCTCGCCGGCATCGAGGCAGTCGAGGTCGGCGGAGTCGACCGTGGCCGTCCCGCGGTAGCCGTCGGCGTCGCCATCGGTGAAGCAGACATCGGTGCCGTTGCAGTCCTCGTCGACGCCGTTGCCCACCACCTCGCTGGCACCGGGATTCACGCTCGCGAGCTGGTCATCGCAGTCGTCGCGGTTGCCGACATAGCCGGCGAGCAGCACACAGCCCGGGATGCCGGCCTCGGCAAAGTCCCCGTAGCCGTCGCCGTCGCGGTCGGGGTAGAGCAGCCCGACGTCGGCCCCCTCGTCGACCGTGCCGTTGCAGTTGTCGTCGACGCCGTTGCAGGCCTCGAGCTGCCCCGGAAAGCGGAGCCCGTCGGCATCGTCGCAGTCGCCCAGCGGCTCGAGGTAGCCCGCCTCGCCGGCGTTTCCGCACGAGAGGTTGGGCGACGACACGAGCTCGTTCAGGCGGTAGCCATCGTTGTCGGCGTCGGCGTAGCAGAGCTCGGTCCCGTCGCAGTCCTGGTCGAGCTCGTCGCCCGGGATCTCGGTGGCATCCGGGCGGACCGAGCCGGAGAGGTCGTCGCAGTCGCCGGGATCGGTTGCCTCCGAGGCCTCGCCCGGGTCGCTGCAGTCACGGTCGGTGGACTCGACCGTGGTCGTGCCCCTGAAGCCGTCGCCATCGGTGTCGGTGTAGCAGAGCTCGCGGCCGTCGCAGCTCTCGTCGATGCCGTTGCCCGGCAGCTCCGACGCCCCGGGGAAGGCGAGCGGGTTGGCGTCGTCACAGTCGAGCGCGTTCGACACGCGGCCCGCCGGCGCCGAGCAGGCCGCGACCGACGGCTGGCTGCCGTCTCCGAAGCCGTCGCCGTCATTGTCGGCCCACCACTGCGACGCGCCGCCATCCTCATCGACCGAGCCGTCGCAGTCGTTGTCGTTGCCGTCGCACGACTCCGGCGCCGGCAGCACCGAGCCCACGCAGGCCGTGAACGCCCCGTTGGTGCAGGTCTGCACGCCGGCGCGGCAGGCGCCCTGGTCGAGCGTCCCCTCGGGCCCGTCGTAGCAGGTGCGTGAGATCGCCGCACCGCCGAGGTCCTCGTCGATGGCGCCGTCGCAGTCGTTGTCGCGGTCGTCGCAGACCTCGTCGGTGGCCGTCAGCTCTGCCTCGCACGAGATGAGCCCCGCGCCGCAGACCGTGCGGCCGGCGGCACAGGCGCCAAGGAAGCCGGTATCGCAGGGCAGGTTGGCGTCGGTCGGCGTGTCGTCGATCAGCCGGTCGCAGTCGTTGTCGGCGTTGTCGCAGACCTCGGGCGCCTGCGGGTTCACATCGTCGCGCGTGTCGTCGCAGTCGGCGCCCTCGCACAACTCGCCCAGACCGAAGCCGTCGCCATCGTCGTCCCAGCAACCCGTCGCGGCCACGCAGGCCTCGATCACGTCGGCGGAGCTGCCCGAGACCGAGGCGCAGACAAAGCCCTCGGGACACTGGTCGTCACGCTCGCACCGCAGCGAGCAGCGACCGCCCTGGCCGTCGTCGACGAAGTCGAGGCAGAAGCTCGTGTCGCACTGGTCGATGCGCGTGCACGGGGC
>JBILLP010000063.1:0-10470 GCA_044376025.1 Bradymonadia bacterium | reverse complement strand
GCGATGGCCGTGACGGGCCTCGCCGCGTGCGCCCCCGCGGCACGGCCAGACGCCTCTGCCGCGCCCCCGCGGACCGAACTCGCCCGGCGTGACGACGTGGTCGACCTGCTGCACGGGGTGTCGGTCCCCGACCCCTACCGATGGCTCGAGGACGAGGCGTCAGCCGCCACCGAGGCGTGGGTCGAGTCGGAGGCAGACGCCGCGCGGCGCACGCTCGATGCGCTCCCCGGGCGCGCCGTGCTGGAGCAGCGCTTCAAGGACCTGCTCTACGTGGACACGGTCTCTGCGCCCGAGCGCAAGGGGAACCGGCTCTTTTTCATGCGCAAGCCGGCCGACCGCGAGAAGGCCTACCTGGTGACGCGACCGGCGGCGGGCGGTGACGAGCAGCTGCTGATCGACCCGATGACGCTGTCTGACGACGGCTCGGTCGCGCTCGGCGACTGGTCGGTCAGCCCCGACGGCCGCCTTGTGGCGTGGCAGTCCAAGGCGAACAACGCCGATGAGGCCACGTTGCGCATCCGGGACGTCGCCACCGGGGTCGACCTCGCCGAGTCGATCGAGGGTGCGAAGTACGCCAGTCCGGCCTGGCTGCCCGACGGTTCGGGCTTCTACTACACGTGGCTGCCGCCGCTCGGTGGCGACGTCACCGAGGAGCGGAGGCCGGGGCTTGCGTCGATCCGGTTCCACCGGATTGGCGACGACCCGGCGACCGACGCCACGGTCTTCGAGCCGACCGGCAGCCCGGAGACCTTTGTCGCGCTCGATGTGACCGACGACGGCCGCTGGCTCCTGCTCTACGTCGCTCGGGGATGGAACAGCACCGAGGTCTGGTTCAGGGAGCGCGCGGCGCCAGGGACGGCGGTCGACGCGGGGCCGATCGAGGGGGCTGACGCGCTGCTGACCGAGGTCGATGCGAGGGCAAGGGCGGCCGGCTTTCGCAGGCTGTCGGTCGGTCGGGGCGCGAACGTCTCGGTCGATGCGTTCGGCGACCGCTTCTTCATACTGACCAACGACGGGGCGCCGCGGTACCGCGTCGTCTCGGTCGACCCCGCCCGGCCGGAGCCGGCGCAGTGGCGCGAGGTGGTGGCGGAGTCGGCGGCAAAGCTCGACTCGATGCGCATCGCGGGCGGCCACCTGGTGCTCGGGTCGCTGACGAATGCGTCGGGACGTCTCGAGGTGCGGGACCTCGACGGGCGGCTTGTCCGCCCGATCGAGCTGCCCGGGATCGGCAGCGTGACGGCGCTGCAGGGCGAGCCCGACCACGACGAGATCTACTACGGCTTCTCGTCGTTCACGCAGCCGACCGAGATCGTGAAGGCGTCGGTCGCCTCGGGCGTGAGCGAGCGGTGGGCCCGGGTCGAGATCCCGGCCGACACGAGCGACATGGTGGTGGAGCAGGTGCGCTACCCGTCGAAGGATGGCACGGAGATCACGATGTTCCTGGTGCACCGGCGCGACGCGCCGCGCGACGGGAGCAACCCGACGATGCTCTACGGCTACGGCGGCTTCAACGTGGACATGACGCCGAGCTTCTCGTCGGGGGTCGTGACGTGGCTCGAGCTCGGCGGGGTCTATGCGCTGCCGAACCTTCGCGGCGGCGGCGAGTACGGCGAGTCGTGGCACCAGGCCGGCATGGGCGCGAACAAGCAGAACGTCTTCGACGACTACATCGCGGCGGCGGAGTACCTCGTGCGCGAGGGATGGACGCGCCCGGAGCGGCTGGCGATCCGGGGCGGCTCCAACGGCGGGCTGCTGGTGGGTGCGGCGATGACGCAGCGCCCCGACCTGTTCGACACGGTGGTCTGCGCGGTGCCGCTGCTCGACATGGTGCGCTACCACCTGTTCGGCAGCGGCCGGACGTGGATCCCGGAGTACGGATCGGCGGAGGACCCGCAGGGGTTCGCGACGCTGTTCGGCTACTCCCCGTACCACCGGGTGACCGAGGGGGTGCGCTACCCGGCGCTGCTGATGATGGCGGCGGATCACGACGACCGGGTCGATCCGATGCATGCCCGCAAGTTCACCGCGGCGGTGCAGTGGGCGGTGCGCGACGTCGAGGGTGCCTCGCCGGTGCTGTTCAGGCTCGAGCGCAACGCCGGGCACGGCGGCGCCGACCTGGTGCGGCAGACGGTCGCGTCGAACACCGACATGTGGGCGTTCGTGGCCTCGCGGCTGGGCGTCGACGTGCCGGCAGGGCTCGGTGGAGCCGGTTCGGCGCCGGCCGAGGAGCCGCGGGACGGGGCAACGGGTCGTTGACGCCCCCGGGGTGCCGCTGCTAGCTGCGGCGCGCCTTTGGCGGGGGCCTGCCTCTGCCGGCACTGGGCTGTCGTCTAATGGCAGGACAACGGTTTTTGGTACCGTCTATCTAGGTTCGAGTCCTAGCAGCCCAACTTCTCACGCAACGTGCCCCGGGTTTCGGGGTGGATCTCGCGACAGACGGGGCCGGCATGGCGGTCGACGACTCGATTCGGATCTTCTCGGGCAGCGCCCACCCCGCACTCGCGAACGACGTGGCGGCCTACCTCGAGCTGCCACTGGCCAAGTGCCACATCGATCGGTTCGCCGACGGTGAGGTCCACTTCGTGATCGGCGAGAGCGTGCGCGGCAAGGACGTCTACGTGATCCAGTCGCTCCGCAAGCCGGTGAACGACTTCGTGGTCGAGATGCTGGTGATGATCGACGCGCTGCGCCGCGCGAGTGCCCGCTCGATCACGGCGGTGCTGCCCTACTTCGCCTACGCGCGGCAGGACCGCCAGGATCGGCCGCGGACGCCGATCTCCGCGCGCCTGATGGCCGACCTGCTGCAGGCGGCCGGGGTGCACCGGGTGATGGCGATGGACCTTCATGCCGGCCAGATCCAGGGCTTCTTCGACGTGCCGGTCGACCACCTGAACGCCGGGCAGGTGCTGCTCGAGGCGATGCGCAGGGTGGGCGGAGACCGTCCCGATGGCTGCGTGATCGTGTCGCCCGACGCCGGCGGCGTGGAGCGTGCGCGGCGCTTCTCGACCCGGATCGGTGGTTCGGGGCTGGCGATCATCGACAAGCGCCGGTCCAAGCCGAACGTGGCAGAGGTGATGCACGTGGTCGGGGATGTGTCGGGGCGCGACGCCTTCGTGGTTGACGACATCATCGACACGGCCGGCACGCTGTGCGGCGCGGCGCGGGCGCTGCGCGAGAACGGGGCGCGATCGGTATCGGCCTTCGCGAGCCACGGGCTGTTCAACGGCGCGGCGATCGAGCGGATCATGGCCTCGGACCTCGACAAGGTGTTCGTGACGAACACGATCCCGCCGACCGACGAGGTGAAGGCCTGTCCGAAGATCGAGGTGCTGTCGGTGGCGGCGACCGTCGGCGAGGCGATCAAACGTGTACATGGGGACTTTTCTGTCAGCTCGCTTTTCTGGTATTAGCCCGCCCCCTCGTTCTGCACCGCTGCCTGGTGCAGCGATCGGCTTGGGCGATTTTGGAGCATGGAGACTACGATGACGACGGAACGATTGACGCTCGAGGCCAAGCCCCGTGTAGCGGGCCTGAAGGGCCCCTCCCGCCGCGTCCGCGCCCAGGGACTGATCCCGGGCGTTGTGTATGGCGGCAACAGCGACGCGCGAGCGGTGTCCGTTGAGCCCAAGGCGCTCGAGTCGGTGCTCCGCACGGAGTTCGGCTTCAACAACGTCTTCTCGGTGAAGATCGAGGGCGAGTCGGCGGCACACCTCTGCATGCTGAAGGAGCGCCAGATCGATCCGGTCCGCCGCGCGATCACGCACATCGACCTGCTGGTGGTCGACCCCGACCGCGAGGTTGAGGTCAGGGTGCCGGTCAAGACCGAGGGCCGTTCGGCGGGTGAGCGCGCCGGTGGCCGCATGCAGATCGTGGCACGCGACGTGCTCGTGCGCTGCAAGGTCAAGGACATCCCGTCGGCGATCGTGCACGACGTGACCAACGCCAACCTCGGCGACTCGATCTACATTGACCAGTTCACGCCGCCGGCGGGTGTCTCGTTCGTCTACCGGAACCGCTTCCCGGTGCTGCTGGTGGCCCGCAAGCGCGGCGCGACGGCCGACGACGAGAAGTAAGCCGGCGCGGCGCCTGCTGCGCGCCCGCCCCACAGCCCGCTACCGGAGCCGATGGCCAAGGATGCGCACATCCCACCGGGTCGTGTCCTCATCGTGGGCCTCGGCAACCCGGGCCCGCGCTATGCGGAGACGAGGCATAACATCGGCGTGAAGGTGCTCGAGTGCCTCGCCCGCCGCGCCTCGATCCCGCTCTCGGAGCAGCGCTTCAAGGCGCTGTGCGGCTCAGGCACCATCGCCGGGCGCCAGGCGGTGCTGCTCTTTCCGCAGACCTTCATGAACGTCAGCGGCGAGTCGGTCCAGCCCGCCGCTGCCTTCTACAAGCTCGGTCCGGAGTCGATCGTCGTCGTGCATGACGAGATCGATCTGCCGCCCGGGGGACTGCGGCTCAAGCAGGGCGGCGGCCATGCCGGGCACAACGGCCTGCGCTCGATCGACCAGCACCTGCCGAGCAACCAGTACTTCAGGGTTCGGGCGGGCGTCGGCCGGCCCCCGGTCCCCGGAGGCGAGGTGTCGTCATGGGTGCTCGGCGGCTTCTCCGCCCCAGAGCGGCCGGTGATCGAGGAGCTGGTCGAGCGCTGCGCCGACGCGGTCGAGACGCTGATGCGCGACGGACTGCTCGCGGCACAGCAGCGCTTTCACCCCGTCGAAAAACCGACCCGCGGGACGTGACACACGCAGGGGAGCCTGCTAAGCGACGCGCCCCCGAGTTTGGTCCCCGCGTAGGGGTCCTCCTCGAAGCCTTGCTCTCCTTGCTCACCTCCGCGGTGGGCTATGCATCCACAAGGAGCGTCATCCATGGCAGCGCCCCGCGAGTACGAGACAGTCTATATCTTTGGCAGCGATGTCGACGACGCTGAGAAGACGCGCGTCGCAGAGCGCGTCGATGGCGTGATCGCCCGGTTCAACGGCGAGCTCAAGCGCCGCGACGAGTGGGGCCGTCGGCGCCTCTCCTACAAGATCGGCAAGTACGAGCGCGGCATCTATGTCTATGTGCGCTACCTGGTCACGGGTGATGCCGTGGCGGAGCTCGAGCGCAACCTTCGCCTGATCGACTCGGTCATCAAGTTCATCACCGTGCGTCTCGAGGACGGTGCCGGCGAGGGTGCCCGTCCCTCGGCCGACAACGAGGAAGCGCCGCGCCGCGAGCGTCCTCCCCGCATCGTCGAGGAGGAGCAGGCCGAGGGCGAGACCGCCGAAGCCTGATCCCCGATCCTTCTTCTCCCACGTTTCAACACGCATCCGCGATTTCTGGAGGCCCCCATGGCGATGGAAGTCATCCTCACCGAGGACGTTGCCCATCTCGGCCACATCGGCGACCTGGTCCGCGTCAAGCCCGGCTACGGCCGCAACTACCTCATCCCCAACAAGCTCGCCGTCCTCGCCACCAGCGGGAACAAGAAGGAGCTTGAGCACCAGCTCCGCCAGCTCGCAGAGAAGAAGGAGCGCCTGCGCGCCTCGGCTCTCGAGACCGCGAACGCCATCGGGAACATCTCGGTGACGATCGCCAGGCAGGCGGGCGAGGATGACAGGCTCTTCGGCTCCGTCACCAACCGTGACATCGAGGCAGCCCTCGCGGCCGCCGGCCACGAGGTCGACCGCCGACGCATCATCCTCAAGGAGCCGATCAAGGCGCTTGGCATCTACCAGGTGCCCGTGAAGCTCCACGCCGACGTGCAGACCAACGTCTCCGTCTGGGTTGCCGCCCTCTAGGCGCAGCCCGACGCGACCCCGTCGCTCCGGCTCAAATGGCCCGGCCCCCTTGGCGCCGGGCCTTTTTGTCTCTGCCGTCGGTCCGGTTGCCTTGGGGCTCCGGCCACATCATGATAGGGAACTCTGCGGAGCCGGCAGTCCGGCCCATCGTACCGGGTGAGCATGTCGGCTGATTTCCAGGTGTCGCAGCGTTCGACCGATGACGGCCCCGCCGGCAGGACCTCGTTCGCCGCCAAGCCTACCGTCGCACCTCAGCCCGACCTGTCGATCGTCGTCGCGATCTACAACGAGCAGGAGTCCCTTCGCCCGCTCGCTTCGGAGATCGTCGCCGCGATGGACGCACTCGGGCGCACCTGGGAGTGTGTGCTCGTTGACGATGGCAGCCGTGACGGCTCCCGGGAGACCGAGAAGGCGATCTGCCGCGATGACGCCCGCTTCAGGGCCATCCAGCTCCGACGCAACTTCGGCAAGGCTGCCGCGCTCAGCGTCGGCTTCAGGCATGCCCGGGGCCGGTACGTGGTCACGATGGACGGCGACCTGCAGGACGACCCCGCAGAGGTCGCCAACCTGCTCGCCCCGATCGAGCGCGGAGAGGCCGACCTCGTGTCGGGCTGGAAGTTCAGGCGCCTCGACCCCGCGAGCAAGACCATCCCGTCGAAGGTCTACAACTACTTCTCGCGGCTGGCGACCGGCCTCGACCTCCACGACATGAACTGCGGGCTCAAGGCCTACCGGGCCGAGGTGGTCAAGCAGCTGGCGCTGTACGGCGACATGCACCGCTACATCCCGGTGCTCGCGGCGGGCATGGGCTACGTCGTGACCGAGGTGAAGACGAACCACCGACCACGGGTGCACGGGCACAGCAAGTATGCGGCCGGGCGGTTCGTGCGTGGCTTCCTCGACCTGCTGACCGTCGTCTTCTTGACACGCTACCTTCGCCGGCCGCTCCACCTGATCGGCAGCGTCGCGATCGTCACGGGTGCCCTCGGCGTGGCGATCCTGCTCTACCTGTCGGCGATCTGGTTCGCGGGCTACGGCATCGGGCAGCGACCGCTGCTCTTCCTGGGGATCCTGCTTGTGCTGGTATCTGGGCAGCTCGTGACCTTTGGGCTGCTCGCCGAGATGCTGACCTACTTCTTTCATCGCGACCGCAATGACTACAACGTGCTGGCTGTCCACGAGACGCCGCCAGACGGTCATCCGGCGGTGCATGGAGACCTGCGATGAAGCTTCCCCGAGCGCTCACCGAAATCGCCCCCCGGCTCGCGCGCTTCAGGCTCGCCTACGAAGGGATCGGGCAGCCGCCGGCGCCGATCAACCTGACCCTGTCGATCACCAACATGTGCAACTCTCGATGCCAGAGCTGCGACATCTGGAAGATCTACCCGGCCGAGAAGGAGCGACTGTCCGAGGAGCTGACGCTCGACGAGATCGAGAAGATCTTCAGGAGCGTCGGGCCGGTCTACTTCTTCAACATCTCGGGCGGTGAGCCCTTCTTGCGCAAGGACATCGTCGACATCGTCCGGGTCGGCTGCCAGAACCTCAAGCCGAACGTGGTGCATATCCCGACGAACGCACTCTCGCCGCAGCGCATCGCCGCCCAGACCGAGGAGATGCTCATCGGCATGCGGACCTGGTCGCCGGGGACAAAGCTGACGCTCAAGCCCTCGTTCGACGGGGTGGGCGAGTTCCACGACTGGGTGCGCGGCATCCCGGGCAACTACCAGAAGCTCATCCAGACGCTGACGCTGCTCAAGGAGCTGCGCCAACGGTACGACCACCTCCGCGTCGGTGTCGGTACCGTGATCAGCACGATGAACCTCGACCGGCTGCCCGAGATCATCCAGGAGGCGGCGCGCTTCGAGGTCGACACCTACATCAGCGAGGTCGCCGAGGAGCGGACCGAGATGCGCAACCTCGGGACGGGCATCACCCCCGATCACGAGAGCTACGGCCGAGCGATCTCGGCGTTCCGTAACGAGACCGAGCGGCGGCTCCGCGGCGCACGCGGCATGGAGCTGCTCACGCAGGCGATGCGGCACCACTACTACGAGATCACGCGGCGCTGGATCCGGGACCGCAAGCAGGTGATCCCCTGCTACGGCGGCATCTCGAACGCGCACATCTCCGCCTACGGGGAGCTGTGGCCCTGCGCGATCCTCAGCGATCGCCGAAGCCTGGGCAACCTCAAGGAGGCGAACTACGACTTCTGGAAGGTCTGGCACAGCGAGCGGGCCGGCGAAGTCAGGGCGGGCATCAAGCGGGGCGAATGTGACTGCCCGTTGGCCAACCAGGCCTACGCCAACATCCTGCTCTCACCCCGCGCGCTCGGGCACGTCGCCCACATCATGGCCAAGGCCAAGGTTGACGCGGCGCTGGGGCGTCCGTTGCCCGCAGACCCCGCCGCAGCAGTCCAAGCCACCGGAACGGTGGCGGAGGCAGGTGTGGCGTGACCGTGGCGCTGCTCGGCCCGGTGTACCCGTACCGGGGCGGCATCGCGCACTACACCGCGCGGCTGGCGCAGGCGCTGTACGACACAGGCCATGCGCCGCTCGTCGTGAACCTCACGCGGCAGTACCCGGCGGCGCTCTTCCCCGGCTCGACGCAGGAGGACACGTCGCGACAGGCGTTCGAGACACCCTCGGTGCGCTGGGTGGACTCGATGCGTCCGGACACATGGATCTCTACGGCTGCCAGGCTCCGGCGGCAGGGGGTCACGACGCTCGCGGTGCAGTGGTGGCACCCCTACTTCGCGCCGTCGTTTGGGAGCATCGCCCGGCTCTGCCGGCGTGCGGGCCTCGATGTCGTGTTCGTCTGCCACAACGTCGAGCCGCACGAGCGGAGCCCGGCTGACCGACTCCTGCTGCGCTGGGCCTACGGCGGGGCGAGCCGGTTCGTCGTGCACGCCAGGGCGGAGCGCGAGCGCATGGAGCACTACGCCCGAGGACGGCGCGTCGATGTGGTGCCGCATCCGACCTATGACCTCTTTGCGACCGGTCCGCAGCCGACCCGGCAGCAGGCACGGGAGGCGCTCGGCCTTCACGGCGACGACGAGGTGGCGCTGTTCTTCGGGTTGATCCGCCCCTACAAGGGTCTGCCGGTGCTGCTCGAGGCGCTGGCCCACGGCAGAGAGAGGCGACGCATCAGGCTCGTGATCGCAGGCGAGTGCTATGGCGACGCGAGCGAAGTGACGGCCCAGATCGAGCGGCTCGGGCTGACAGACCGCGTGACGGCCCACCTGCACTACATCGCCAACGAGGAGGTCGGCCGCTACATGCAGGCCGCCGACGTCGTGGTGGCGCCCTACCTGCACGCGACGCAGAGCGGCATCGTGCAGGTCGCCTACGCCTTTGGCGTGCCGGTGATCACGACCCGGGTCGGAGGCATCCCCGAGGTCGTCTGGCAGGGCGAGACCGGGCTGCTCGTCGAGCCCGGCGACCGGGACGGCCTGGCAAACGCGCTCGTGCGGTTCTTCGCCGAAGGGCTCGGACCGGACATGCGGCGGGGCGTCGAGCGCCGGCGGCTCGAGCTGACCTGGGAGCGGCTCGCGCGCGTGGTCGCCGGGGAGCCGACATGAGCTGGGCCGACGACCCTGGGTTCTGGGCCGAGCTCGGGCCGATCCTCTTTGCCGAGGAGCGCGGCTTGCGTGTGTCCGGCCATATTGACGCGATGTCGGGCTGGTCGGCGATGCGCGAGCTGCTCGGCCGGGCCGGGGGGTGGTCGGGCCTGTCGGTGCTCGACGCGCCCTGCGGCACGGGCTTCTACGCCGTCGAGCTGGCGCGACGCGGCGCCAGGGTGACCGGCCTCGACCTGTTCGAGGCCCACGTCGAGGCAACGCGGCAGCGGGCAGGAGCGGCCGGGGTCGAGCTCGATGCCCGGGTGGCCGACCTGCGGAGCTGGGCACCCGACCCCGCGGAGCGGTTCGACGTGGTGTTCTGCCTGCATACCTCGATTGGGTACTGGGGTGACCGGCAGGTCGACCGTGAGATCGTGCGCCGCCTCGCGTCGGCTGTACGGGCAGGCGGCCTGCTCGTGATCGACTCCCTCGTGCGTGAGGCCCTCGTGCGGCACTTCGAGCCGGTTCGCTACGCAGAGCTCGGTGGCTACGTGGTCGAGGACCGCGTCGAGGTCGATCCGCTATGGCAGCGGGCCCGGGTCACCATGACCGGACACAGGGACGGACAAGAGCGCTGCCGCAGCTTCGACCTCGAGCTCTACGGCGCCGCGGAGCTCGAGGCGATGATCGGGTCGGTTGCCACGGTCGTGGGCGTCGAGCGCTTCGACGGGCTGACCTCGGTGCCCTTCGGCGTCGATGCAACGCGGCTCGCCGTGGCCGCGCGGATCGGAGAGGCGCGATGATCCCGTTTGCCCGTCACACACCCGCGACGAACGAGCTCCGGTACGTCGGACAGGCCCTGTCAGCCGGGCTGACCTCAGGCGATGGTGCCTTCACACGGCGGGCGAGCGCGCTGCTCGCGGAGCAGGTCGGCGGCGCGCCGGTGCTGCTGACGACCTCGTGCACCCACGCGCTCGAGATGCAGGCGCTGGTGCTGGGCGTCGGGGCGGGCGACGAGGTCGTGATGCCGTCGTACACCTTCAGCAGCACGGCCAACGCGTTCGCGTTGCGGGGCGCGACCATCCGGTTTGCCGACGTGTCCGCAGGGTCGTGGTCGATGGGCCCTGACCA
>JBILLP010000470.1:0-3334 GCA_044376025.1 Bradymonadia bacterium | reverse complement strand
GACCGACTCGCCGCGGTCGAATGCGGCGACCGCAGCCTCTGCCGTGAAGACCAGCCGGCCTGTGGCTGCGCCCGGACTGGCTCCGAGCCCGCGTGCGAGCACCTTCTGCGGCGCGCCGGGTGCGATGCGCGGATGCAGCAGTCGCTCGAGATCGTCGGGGCGGACGCGCTCGATGGCCTCAATCGGCCTGATGATCGCCGCCTCTGCGAGGTCGACGGCGACCCGGACCCGCGCCTCTGCCTCGCCGACCATCGGGCGGGCCTGGAGCAGCCAGACCTCGCCGCGCTCGAGCGTCAGCTCGAGCTCGACCGCGTCGCGGATCTCGCGCTCGAGCAGCGCGCCAAGCCGCTCGATGTGTGAGAAGGCCTCGGGCGCCGTCGCTGCAAGCGAGCCTTCGGCGCCGCGCAGCGGTCGCCGGTCCCGTGAGTCAACGGCCACATCGTCTCCCTGCGCGCGCGGGAGCCAGTACCCTGCCAGGCCCGGCTGCCCCGTCGCGGGGTCGCGGCTCCGGGCAAGGATGGTCGCGGAGACCTCGTCCTGGTTCCCAAACACCATCGACTGGACAAGGCAGGCCATCCCCACGGTGTCCGGGATCCCGGCCCGGTGGCGAGCACGTTGCACGGTTTCATGGTGCCACGAGCCGAAGCAGGCGGCGATCGCCGCCACGAGCTGATCGGCCGGCTGGTGTGGCAGCGGTCCGCGGCCGCGCGTGGCAGCGAGGCCCGAGAGCCTCAACCCCAGCTCGCGTAGCTGGTCGCCTCCGAGGTCGCGCGAGGTCCGGACGCCGAAGGCCCGGAGTGCCGCGCGGCGCTCTTCTTCAATGTAGAAGGGATCGACCGAGCAGGTGTGCTCCACGAGGTTGGCAACCGACCGCTGCCAAGTGTCCCAGACGAACCGCGCATTGTCGACGTCGGCCCCCGACGCGAGCTTCTCTGCGAGCGCCTCGTCGAGCCCAACGTTGAGCAGCGTCGGGAGCCCCCCCGGGAAGGGCGCCGGTGCGGCTCCCCGGACCGAGACCAGAAGCGGCCTCGCCGGATCGCCCAGCCGCCTCGACGTCGCGGTCTCAAGTTCAGACAGTGCGCGGTCGATGCCCCATCGCATATCGCTCGGCAGTGTGCGCCCGGCGGCCTCCCATGCCCGCCACGCCGAGGTCGTCAGCACAAATCCGGGGGGCACCCGCGCCCCGACCGACGCAGCGATGGCGAGGTAGGCCGCCTTGCCGCCCAGCAGCGCGAGGGCGTCGGGAAGCGGCGCCACGACGCGCCCGATTTCGCGAATCCAGGTGCTGGGCATCGTCGCCTCGCCCGGTTTCAGCCGCCCTGCGTCTGGATGCGCGAGATGTCGGCGAACCGGAGGAATGCCGAACGGACCTGGCCGAGCAGGGCGAGCCGGTTGCGACGCACGAGCGGATTCTCGGCGTTGACAAGTACCTCGTCGAAGAACCGGTCGATCGCAGGCTTGAGCTCGACCAGGCGGGCCGCGACCTCATCGAAGCGATGCGCCTGCGTGGCCGACTCGAGCGCCGGGAGCGTGCGCGCGACGAGTTCAAGCAGCTCGGCCTCGCTTGGCTTCTCGAAGAGACTGACCTCGATGCCCGATGCGCTCGCCAGCGGGTGACCACCAGCAAGGTCCTCGTCGTTGGCCTTGGCGACGATGTTCGTCACACGCTTCACCAACACCGCAAGCGGGTCAAAATCCGCATTTGACCGCATGGAGTCGAGTGCGGCACACCGGGCGCGCAGCGAGGGAAGGTCATTTTCGGCGACGGCGACGACGGCCTGGACAATATCGACCGGAAACTCCTGCGCGAGAAGGTGCCGGAGCCGCTCGCGCACAAACTCGAGCACATCGTCGACCAGCCCCGCCTTCGACGGAAGCTCCCCGGGAAGCCCCTCGGCGACCCGGGTCAGGACAAGCCGCAGATCGAAGCGCAGGCCGCGATCGATCGCCGTGCGGAGCAGGCCGAGCGCGGCGCGCCGGAGCGCGTAGGGGTCGGCGCTGCCCGTGGGAACCAGGCCGAGCGCAAAGCAGCCGACCAGCGTGTCGAGCTTGTCGGCCAGCGCGACACAGATGCTCGCCGCCGACTTCGCCGGTGCATCCGAGGCACCCTTGGGCTGGTAGTGCTCCTCGATCGCATGCGCGACCTCAGCCGGCTCGCCGTCGGCGAGGGCGTACGCGCGACCGATGATGCCCTGAAGCTCGGGGAACTGGTAGACCACGCCGGTGACCAGATCGGCCTTGCACAGGTGGGCGGCACGGCCGGCGTGGATGGCGACCTCGGGGCGGTCCCCGTAGAGCAGGTTCGCGAGCGCGACCGCGACCCGCTCCATCCGGCAGCTGCGGTCGGCGACCGAGCCAAGCCCGTCGATGTAGACCACCCGATCGAGCTCGGGGACACGCGATTCGAGCGTGCGCTTGCGGTCCTCCTTGAAGAAGAACCGGGCATCCTCGAGCCTTGCGACGAGCACCCGGCGGTTGCCGGCGATCACGAGCTCGGGGTCGCGGGTGATCATGTTCGAGACGAAGCAGAACAGGTTCGCGAGGCCGCCTTCGGCATTCTCCGCCGCAAAGTAGCGCTGGTTCGCACGCATCGTCGTGGTGAGCACCTCGCGCGGGATTTCTGTGTACCGCGCGTCGAAGGTGCCCACGAGCGGGGTCGGCCACTCGACGAGGTGCACGACCTCGTCGATCAGGCCCTCGTCGACGATGGGCGTTGCACCGGTGGCCCGGATCGCGGCATCGACCCGCTCCCGGATGAACGCCTTGCGCTCATCGACCGACGCGACCACGAAGGCAGCCCTCAGCAGACCGGCGTAGTCATCGCCCGCATGGGCGATCTCAATCGGCCCCGGCGACAAGAAGCGGTGGCCACGGGTCGTCCGTCCAGACTCGACGTCGGCATGCCGAATGGGCAGCACCTCACCGTCGAGCAGGCTCACAATCCAGTGGATCGGCCGGGCAAAGGAGTCGGTCTCCCAGCCCCACCGCATCGAACGCTTCCACGCGAAGGCCCCGAAGCTCGACTGCAACGCCTCGGTGAGGACGTCGCGCGCCGGCCGGCCCTCGTGTCGGACCTTGGCCGCGATGTAGTCGCCCTTCGGCGTCGAGACGGTGAAGATCTGGTCGATCGCAACGCCCTTGCCGCGCGCAAAGCCCTCTGCGGCCCGGGTGGGCCTGCCCTCGGCATCGTAGGCAGCCTTGACGGCCGGGCCCATCGCCGTCTCCTCGACCGCGGCACTCTCAGGCGCGATGTCGTGCACGCGCAGCGAGAGCCGCCTCGGGGTCGCGAAGGTCTCGACCGCGCCGTGAGAGAGCCTCGCGGCAGCGCACCTTG
>JBILLP010000469.1:0-3341 GCA_044376025.1 Bradymonadia bacterium | reverse complement strand
ACGCGCTCGATGTCGGACTCCTCGGGCGGGAAGCTGCCGAGCTCCCGCACGGTCGCGGCGAAGGCCGCCCGTGTGAAGGGGAAGGCCGGCATCGGCGCGTCGGCGTGATCGTACAGCTCGGGGCGCCGCATCACGGAGCGGAGGTAGCGGCAGGCCGCGAAGAGCGAGAGCGCCGGCCACTGCCCGGACCGCTCGGGACGCGGCCCGAAGAGGCCCACGAGCCAGGTGACCAGGGTACCGAGCTGGGCACCTGAGCGGACCGGCGACTCCGGCCGCAGCAGCGGGTGGAGCGCGTCGAGCAGCGCCCGGGCACGCGCCGGCGCACCCGCTTCGTCATCGAGGCTCCAGACGTTCCACAGCGCCTGGAGCACGGGCGCGACGTCGGGGGCGAGACCGCCCAGAACGGCGCGGAGCAGGTGGGCTCGCTCGGCATCGTCGGCATGCATCAGGCCGATGCCCACGCGGTGGAGCCCGTGGCCGTTGTCGACCAGCATGCGCCGCACGGCCGCGGCGGCCGGGCTCACGTCGTCGGCGGCCTTGGCGAGGTGGAGGAGCGTCTCGCGGACAGCGCCCCCGCCGGACTCCTCCTCTGCGGCGCGCGTGCTGGCGACCGTCATGGTGTCGCGGCCGGGGTTGAGCACGGCCCTGAAGCGGACGCTCGACACCTGGTCAAGGAAGGGCGACAGGATGCCGGACTCGAGCTCGTGCGGTGTCACCGCAACGCCGGCGGTGATCGGGATCCACGGAGGGCCGTCAGCCAGCGGCGAGCGGATCAGCAGGGCCGCGTGGACGCCGGGCCTGACGCTGCGGTCAGGGGTGAGCCGGTAGTTTGCATCGGGGTCGTCCCACGAGGCGTACAGGACGGCATCGTCGAAGGCGAGGTCACGGCCGACCAGGTGAAGGCCTCCGGCGTGGCGCAGGTAGAGGCCCGGTCGAAAGAGGGAGACCTCCCGGTGGGGCTGCCAGCGCAGCGGCAGGTAGCCATGGCTCAGCGTAGCGGAGAGGCAGCCGCCGGGGCGGATCAGCAGGAACTCGAGTTCAGCTCCCTCGCGACGCTCCCGGTCACCGCGGTCCTCGTCGCGGCGCGGAGCCGGGCCTGGCGCCCCGTGCCGCCCTCCGGGCTGCCCGGGGGGGCCGCGCCGGTCGCTGCCTGCGCCGCCTGGGCGCTGACCGCCACGGCGGTCGTCGGAGTCATTGCGGGGGCGGGGCGGTCGCGGAGGCTGTTGGGCCATGGTTCACGGGCGGAGAGCGACAGGGGACCGGTCCCGCGCGGGTGAGCGCGGGCAGGAGGCGGTCCGTAGCACCTGCCCCCTGCGTTGGCGAGCGCACCGGCGATCCTGGGTCTGCCGACCGGCCCCGACGCCGGTCGCCCGCGACTTGACGGCAGGGCGCGGGCGGGACAAGTCGGGGGTGTCGGCAGCGTTGCCGCCTGCTGGAGCCCCCTGCCCCGTGCCTGCGACCTTCTCGCATCCGGCCGCCGTGCTGCTGCTTCAACGCTTCTGCGGGCGCTGGCTCGACCTCTCGGCGCTGGTGGTCGGCTCGGAGACCCCCGACCTTGGCTACTTTGTGCTGCTCACCGGGGTCGCACGCGGGGCGCACGAGCCGTGGGGGCTGCTGTTCGTCTGCCTGCCGCTCGGGCTGCTCGCGTGGCTGACACTTCATGGCCTGGGCCCTCTGCTCGCGCCGCTGGTCTCGCGCGAGGCGGGCGTGGTGCTCCGGCTCGGTCGTCGCGCGGGGGAGATCACCTGGCCAGGGTTCGGCCGCGCGGGCGCCTCGGTGCTGCTCGGGGCCGGCACCCATGTCGGCTGGGACTCGATGACGCACGAGCACACGTGGTTCAGCGACGCTGTCCCCGCGATGCTCGATACCGCCACGACGCTCGGGGGCTACGAGATCCCGGTGCACTATGTGGCGCAGCATGCAAGCTCGCTGCTGGGACTCGCGTTCGTGGTGGCCTGGATGCGCCGCCGACTGCGCGAGGCGGCGGCGGAGGACGCTGGCAGCCTGCTCGCGACCGACGGGCCATCGGCACAGCACGACGCGGCGGCGGCGCTCTGGCGGCGGCGCGTCTGGCGCTGGGCCATCGCGCTCGGCGTCTGCGTCGGTCTGCCAACGGGGCTCTGGATCGCGTCGGAGTACGAGGGAACACGGGCGCTGCGGGCCTTCTTGTTCCGCGGGGTGGTCCACACCATGTCGGTGAGCCTGGCCCTGGCGCTGGGGGCGAGCGCATGGCGCCTCTGGAGGCGCGCGAGCAGTTCGGCGTCAGCCACCGGCAGGTGATCGAACCTGCCTTGGGGCTTCGGCGCCGCGCCGGGGTGGGCAGGCGGCCGCATTTTTCTTCCACGGCTGGGCAAGACGTGGTAGCGGCCGCGCCACTTGATGGGCGCCCAGCAGCGCCGCCTGAACTCCTACCCCACGCGCCTGCCCGGTCTGCGGGACAGGCTGTCACAACGAGGTTGTTGCGATGAAGTCATGCAAGCTTGGTGTCTCGGCTGTCCTCCTCTTTGGCCTGTCATCGATGGCGACGCTGACGGCCTGCCCCCAGCAGCCGGCACCGGCTGCAGAGGCTCCTGCGGCCCCCGAGTTCGACTTCAAGGGCTGGTACGCCAAGTACACCAAGGAGGTCGTCGAGGCCCGCGACCTGAACAAGGCCGTCAGCGACTACTGGTCCGAGAACGTCGTCTACCACAACCTGCCGGCCGACCAGGGGACGGGTGCCGCCAACGTCAAGGCCGCCCTCGAGCCGTTCTACGCCGCGTTCTCTGACGTGAAGATCACGATCGAGGACGTCATCTCGCAGGGCAACACGGTCGTGGCCCGCGTGATCTTCGAGGGCAAGCACACCGGCAAGGTCGGCGACATCGAGCCGACGGGCAAGGTGGTCAAGCAGTCGATCACGAACTGGTACGTCGTGATGAACGGCAAGGTCACCGACATCTGGACGCTGGCCGACTCCGCCCAGGTGCTGAACACGATCAAGGGCGACACGGTCGACTGCTCGAAGTGCCCCGGCACCGCCAACGGCAGCGGCGAGGGCTCCGGCGCAGCGGCGCCCGCGGCCGGCAGCGGCGCTCCGGCGGCCGAGGGAACCGGCACCGCCAAGTGATGCGTCCCCGCGCCCGGCGCGGGCCCCCGTGATGATCAGGCTCATCGACCATCTCAAGGCCCGCGGCCTGTCGCCGGGAGATGCCCGAAGGGCGCTGGCATCGGGCAAGGTCTTCTATGGCCTGCTTGCCGTGGCCGATCCTGCCAGGCTCGTCGACCCCGACCGCGTGCGCGTCGTTCCCGACGCACCGAGGCTCCGGGTCGGCAGGGATCCCCAGCTGGTCCACGTGGACGAG
>JBILLP010000467.1:0-3346 GCA_044376025.1 Bradymonadia bacterium | reverse complement strand
CGCCGCCTTCAGGCGCCCAAGAAACACCGTCGCGGGCTTTTCGGGGCTCTTCGCTGCCACCGGCAGCGCCCACCCCGGCGGCGGCGTCCCGCTCTGCGCGTTGAGCGGCGCCCGCGCCGCGGTCGAAGCCGCCCGCCACCTCGGCCTCCCGCTCGCACGACCGGCCGCCACATGACGACCTCGCGCAGAGACCTCACCGGCGCCTCGATCGCCGTGGCCCTGATCGGGGGGTGGATCCTCTCGGTCGGGACGCTGCTCGTCGCGGTCGATCCCGCGAGGCACCCCGTTGCCTCGCTGCTGCTCGTGCCGCTGCTCACCTGGCTGTCGACCGGGCTCTTCATCACCGCCCACGACGCCATGCACGGCACGGTCACGCCCGGCAGTCCGCGGCTCAACCGGGCGCTCGGGCGCATCGCAGCGGGCCTCTACGCCGCGTTCGGGTTCGACGCGCTGCTCGCGGCGCACCGCCGCCACCACGACACGCCCGCCGCCGACGGCGACCCCGACTACCACGACGGCGCGCACCCGGGCTTTTTTGCCTGGTACCTCCATTTCATGCGAACCTACCTCACGTGGCGACAGGTCTTGATCATGGCCGTCGCCTACAACCTGCTCGCCCACGCCCTCCACGTGCCCGAACCTGCGCTGATCTGCTTCTGGGTGGTTCCCGTCTTGCTCAGCACGCTTCAGCTCTTTGCCTTCGGAACCTGGCTGCCCCACCGCGGCGAGCATGCAGACGGCGACCGGCTCCGGGCGCGCAGCAGCGATCTGCCTCGCTGGGCCTCGCTGCTGGCCTGCTTTCATTTCGACTACCACCGCGAGCACCACGCCAGCCCGCATGTCCCATGGTGGCGGCTGCCGGTCGAGCGGCGCCGCGCCACGCCGGAGGCCCCGTGAAGCGCCTCGCGCGGCTCGCAGCGGGCGGCGTCGTCGCGGCCGGGTCGCTGCTCGCGACGCCGGTGCCCGCGGTGCGCGCCCAGGCCCCGATGCAGTCGGCCGGCTGGGCCATGCCCGGGCTGTCGGGTTCGTGGGCCCAGCTCATCGTCAACACGAGCCTGTCTGACGTACCCGTCATCGGTCGGGTGCGCTCCGAGACGCGCACCTGGCTGCGCCTCGACATCGAGCAGCAGGGCGACTCCGCGCGCGTCACCTCGCGCGTCTGCCGCATCGAGATCACCGGCTCGCGCGCCGTCAGGACCGAAATCCCCCGGGCCTTTGTCGCCGCGCTCCCGGTGCGCGAGCACCAGCTCCGCATCGCCGCGTCCGCCGGGCTCCCGGGCCTCTTTGGCTGGGAGCAGACCGAGGTGCTCGGCGCCCGACTGCGGGACCCGCTCCGGGACCCCCTGCCAACCCGGCCCGACGACCAGCGCGTCGTCGATCAGGACGGCGACGGCCACCCCGGCATGACCGTGAAGGTCCGGGGCATGGTCGATGGCGATATCTACCTCGTGCAGCGTGGCTGGAGCGCGCTTGCGACCCGGGTCGTCACCGACGACGAGATCTCGGGCACGGTCGCCTGGCGCACCGAGCAGTCGATCCTCGACGCCACCTCGCGGCTGCTCAAGGGGGGCCCGCCGACCGCGCCCGACCCGAGCCCGGCGCGCAACTGGTTCCGTTCGCTCCGCATCGATCCGGGAGCCGGCTGCGACGAGATCGCCCGGCTCCCCGTCACGTGGTTCAGCGGGGACTGACCCCGGGCGCCGCAAAGGCGAGGCGCGCCACCTCGGCCGGCGCCTCGACGATCGGCAGGTGCCCGACACCCTCGAGCCCCACCACCTCGAGGTGCGGCCACACCTGCCGCCACCTCGGCAGCGAGGCCTTGACCGCGCCAAAGGTCCGCTCCCCGTGGATCAGCGTGGTCGGCACAGAAATCGCAGAAAATGGCTCCGGCGTTCCGATCTCGTCGAGGATCCGCAGCGTGTTCCACGAGGTCGCCACCGGCACCCGCTCGAACGACGACGTCAGGTGCGTCTCGTTGGCGCGGTGCCGCGCAAGCGAGGCGTTCGTGAGCCAGCGCCCGGCGGGATTTGCGAAGGTGCTCCAGAAGGCGAGCGGCCCGAGCACCGGCCACAAGAAAACCCCGAAATACCAGGGCGTGAAGGCAAAGGCGTCGAGCATCACGACCCGATCGACCCGCTCGGTGCGCGACAGCAGCGCCGACAACCCCAGGATCGCCCCGCTGCAATTGCCGAGCAGCGTGAACCGCTCGTGGGGGAGCTGGTCGATCAGCTCGACAAGCCGCTCGACGTAGGCCTCGCGCGCCCAGTCGCGGAGCGGTGGCGAGGCGCCATAGCCCGGCAGGTCGGGAGCGTAGAGCGAGACGTCGGGCGGCAGGTGCGGGATCAACGGCGCGAAGGTCAGGTGGCTGCCGCCCCAGCCGTGCAGCGCAAGCACGGCCCGCGGGCCCTCGCCCCAGGCCGCAAGCCGCAGGCCACCCCGCTTCAGCGTGGTCAGGTTCGGGGCGGTGGGCGTGGGATGCGACATCGGCAGGCTCCTCGGTGCGACACGCTCAGTACAGCGCGTCCCATCGCGACGCCAGCGCGGCCGCCACGCGGCGCATCATGCGGCGCGCACCCCAATTCATCACGAAATCGGGCACAGGCACGCCAAAGTCTGCCTCGGCGACCATGCGCACGAGCGTCCCGCCCCCGGGGCCAGGCCACGGCTCCACGAGCGTGAAGCCGGTCGACGACACGATATTGCCGCTTCCGGCGATGTAGGTCCAGGCGTGAGCGCGCCGCCGCACGCCGTCGACCGTCACGTCGGTGGCGACGTCGGTGAGGTGAAAACTCCGGTCGCGGAGCGGAAAGGGCAGGTCGACCGTGCCCGACAGCGTCTTGGTCGCACCCTGAGACGCCAGCACCGACGACTCCTCCTGGTCTGGGAACCAGCTCGCATAGTCCGGGTAGGCATCGACGATCGCCCACACCTCGTCGGGCGGCCCGGGCACGCGGGTGACGAGCTCGACGCGCCCTGCGCCGTCGCTGTGGCGGCGCGTCCAGATCAGCGGCTCCCCGTCGCCGAGCCGCTGCAATTGCTCGGCGCTGAGCGAGCGGGGCGCGGGAGACTCCGCCCACACCGCGGCCGCCGGCAGCCAGGCCGCGAGCAGGAGCGCGGCGAGCCGGCGCATCACCTCGCGGTCCCGAACAGCCTGTCCCACACCGGCGTGATCGAACCGTAGAAGCCGCCCTTCATCGAGGCGTGGTGCACGTCGTGGTTGGCAGCAAGCCGCGCGATCCAGCGAAAGGGCGCCCACGGCAGGTCGAAGGCGCTGTGGATGAAGATATTGAGCGTCGAGTAGACGAAGAACGCCCACGCGAAGGTCCACACATGCACCGGGCCGACC
>JBILLP010000468.1:0-3346 GCA_044376025.1 Bradymonadia bacterium | reverse complement strand
GTCGACGAGGGCGACGACTCCGTCGAACCCGGCGTCCGAGACGACCAGGTTGCTCCCGCCACCCAGCACCAGCGTGGCGAGTCCGCGCGAGCGCGCATGGCGGATGACCTTCGCCAGTGCAGCGGCTCCGACGCCCTCGACCAGGAAGCGGGCGTTTCCGCCGACCTCGAGGGTGGTCCGGGGTGCCAGGGGCACGTCTTCGCGGATGAACCAGGGGGCTTGCGTGGCAGGCATAGAAGTTCGAGAGCCAGTCGGGTTCGTGGCGCCCCGATGGGCGCTCTTTCATCTGACCGCGAATTGCTCGTTCGCGCAACCGTCCTGCCCCCACGACATGACGAAATCCAACCTTCGCTCGGCTCTTCTCGCGTTGTTGGTCCCTGCCGTGCTCGCACCGGCCGTCGCGGCGGCCGACCCGGTGGCTCCACAGCGGTCATGGTACGACCTCGTGACGTCGAACGGGTACACGGGCGTTGTGGTCGATGCCCGTACGGGCGTCATCCACCACTTTCGCGATCACCTCTACGCTGTCGAGGAGCCACGCTGGAACCCCGATGGCACTGAGCTCTGGCTGCCGACCTCGCCCGGTGGCAGCTGCTACAAGCCACAGATGGTCTACAGCCGCGACCTGATGCGCGACGCCTACTTCGGCGTCCAGGCGCGGGGCCGAAGCATGTGGCTGAACAGCGCGGAGACCGACCTCGACGCCACGGGTTACGACGGAGACACCACCGCGGTTGGCCGCGACGGTGGCACGAACATCATCCGCGTCGAGCAGACCCCGGCCGGCATGGGCCTGGTGACACGCACCCGCGTCTTCGCCCCCTGGGGCCTTGAGAGCCAGGGCTTTGTCATGCTGCTCGAGGTCCAGAACGTCGGCACCGACAACACCGGTCCGGTCAAGGCCTACTCCCTCCTCAATGCCAACCTCGGCTACGGGCGCCCCGGTCCGCGTTCGGAGATCGGGGCCGATTTCGAGACGATCACCCTGCGTCCCGACGGCAGCCTTCTCGAGCAGGGCTTCGCAGGGCTCATCCATGCCATCCCGCTCGTGGCTCCTGCGCGCACCTCACACACGCCGGCGGCCTTCTTCGATGCGGTCGCGTCGAATGCCGGTGACATCCCGACGCCGGCGACAACCGGCACTGCCCAGACGGGGGCTGCGGGCGCCTTCCAGTGGAACATCGCCGACATCCCGCCCGGCGAGAGCGCCTGGGTGGGCGTGCTGGTTGCCTACGACGCGAACCCCGACTTCGTCGACGGGCGCCGCGCTGCTTCGGATGCCTGGGTTGCGGGCAGGTCCCCGGCCCAGATCTGGCTCGATGAGGTCGACGGGTGGAACGCCTTCCAGGCGTCGCTCGACATCCCGGCAGGCATCGGCCCTGGCGACCTCGACGTCTATCGCCACGGGGCAACCGTGCTCCGCATGGCGCAGGTCCGTGAGACACAGGCCTTCTTGCGGCCGCAGATCGACCGGGGTGTTCCGCGCTTCACCGGGATCGACAACGCCGTGACCGCCGTGCCGGCTGGCGGGATCGTCAGGGAGCACAAGGGCTTTGGAGCCGTGCTCGCGAGCCTGCCACCAGGCGAGTGGGCGTACGCGTGGGTGCGAGATGGCGCCTACGCGATCGTGGGCATGGCAGACGCTGGCATGGATACCGAGGCCCGGGAGGCGCGGGCCTTCTTCCTCAATGCCGACGCCGATCGCTACCGCACCTACGAGGAGCTCGCCTCGGTCCCGCTCCTGCCCTACGCGCTCAGCGTCACGCGCTACATGGGATTTGGCCTCGAGGAGTCGGACACCCTCTGCAACGGCGACTTCAACTTCGAGTGGGATGGCTTCGGGCTCTACGCGTGGGCGCTCAAGCACTACGTCGACCAGACCGGCGACCTCGCCTTCGCGGCCGACCACTGGGACCAGGTCCGCGATGGGGTCGGAGACGTGATCATCGGCCTCGAGGACCCGGACACCGGTGTGATGTGGGGTGATTCCTCGATCTGGGAGGTCCACTGGACCGACTTCAAGGCCAAGCGCTTCACCTACACCGCGCTGACCGCCGCCCGCGGGCTCTGCGACCTCGGGGGGTTGGCCGAGCAGCTCGGCGAGGTCGATGACGCCGAGCGTTACAACCGTGCCGGGCGACGCATGCGCCATGCGATCTGGGAGCACCAGCGCGACGCCAGCGGTGCGCTCGTCGCCAACATCGAGGAGCTTGCGACGGGTACCGGCTACTGGGATGCCGCCGTGGTGGACGCGATCTCGATGGGCCTGTTTGCGCCAGACGGAGAGACCTCCGTGGCGACGCTGGCTGCCCTGCGGCGAGAGCTCACGGCGGCGAACGGCCGCGGACTCTTTCGCAACGACGATGCCTTCGACGCGCACGGGCTCTCGCCCTATGGCAGCGACTACGACAACGTCGAGTGGGTCGTGCTCGACCTGAGAGCCTCGATCGCCGCGCGGCACATGGAGGACAACGCCTACGCCGACTTCCTCCAGCAATGGGTCAGCGACCAGACGCAGTACAACTACCTGCTGGTGGGCGAGACCTACGACCAGAACACCGGCGTGTACCGGAACAACGCCCCGATGATCGGCTTCGGGTCAGGCTCGTGGATCAGCGCGATGTGGCAGCGCCACGGGGGCAGGGCGGTCGAGCCCGCCTGCGGCGTCTACTTCGAGGACGACCCGGAGTTTGGGCCTGGGTCTGGCATCGGCGACGACGTCGGCGCCGACACGGGTGCCGACACGGGTACTGACACGGGTGCTGACACGGGTACTGACACGGGCACCGACACCGCGGTCGATACCGGCACCGACACGGCGGTCGACACGGGCACCGATGCTGATGCCGATACCAGCGATGACGTCGGTGCAGATACAGCAGCCGACGGCGCCGACGACACCGCGACCGACACAGTTGATGGTGACGTGGCCGACACAGCGGTCGCCGATGCCCTCGACACGGCGCCCGATGACACCGGTGGAGGTGACGCGGCAATCGACACGGGCGATGGCGCGGCAGACGCGACGGCCGACACGGTCCGCGACACGAACCCAGGCGGTGCCGACACCAGCATCAACGAGCCCGAGCCAGGGTCGAGCGGCGGGTGCAGCGCCGCTCCCGGCGCAGCGTCATGGCCGGCGGCCGGCCTGGGAGCCCTGCTGGCCGTGGCGGTGGCCCGCCGCCGACGCGCGATCCGCTGAACGCGAGGCCGTCACCCAGCCCCGGGAGCCTGGCTCGGAGGAGAGAGACACGCCCGTCTCGGCAGCTCAGGGGCGCATGCGCTCGATGTGAGCCCACGCTGCCTGGGCAGCCTCCTCAATCATGAGCTTGTGCTGGGAGCGGTC
>JBILLP010000466.1:0-3354 GCA_044376025.1 Bradymonadia bacterium | reverse complement strand
GGTTCGACGACGGCGTCGACGTCTGCCGCAGCGCGCTGTCGCTGCTCGGCGTGCCGCTCGACCTGCCCGCGGGCGCCGGCGGAGACTACCTCGCGGCGCTGCACCGCGGTGTGCTCGAGGAGCTGCGCGGGCGCGGGGTCGGCGCCCTGCGCGAGGCGCCCTGGCGACCGAGCCCCGAGCTCACCGCCCGCATCCACGCGCTGTATGGGCTCTTCTTGTGTGCCTACCTCACGGGCCGCTCGCCGCTCTGGCAGGCCGCCGTCGCATCGGTCGTCACGACCACGCTGACCGAGGGCAATGCGCCGCTGTCGAGCTATGGCATCATCGCCTACGCCATGGCCGTGACGCTCGACCTCGGCGAGCGGCAGCTAGGCCACGCGATCGCCACGACCGGCCTCGCGGTGTCCGAGGAGCGCGACGACGAGACCATCCGTGCGCGCTCGAACTTCATCTACGCGGCCGATGTCCATGCCTGGACGCAGCCGATCGAGCGCGCCCAGGCGAGCTACGACCGAGCCTACGCGCTCTCGCTGCGGCATGGCGACTGGCTCACCGCGGGCTACGTCGCGATGCTATCGGGCTCCGACTTCCTGACGGCCGGCTGGCCACTCCCGCAGCTCCGCGCGCGCGTCGAGGCCCACCTCGAGCTGCTGCGGCTTCGCAACAACCACGAGGCCGCGGTCACGCTGCGCGCCGGCGTGCTCCAGCCGCTGCTGCACCTGATGGGCGAGACCCGCTCCTGGGACAGCTTCGACACCGACACCTTCGACGAGGCCCGCTACCTCGAGGCCTACCGCGGCAACGCCTACAACCTCGCCTGGCTCTACTCCGGGCGCATCCGGGCCGCGCTGCTGATCGGTGACCCAGGGCAGTACGGGCGCTGGGCCGACTGCGTCGAGGGCGTCACCGAGGTCGTGCCCAGCCACACCAAGACCCCCGAGTGCACCTTCTATGGCGCGATGCTCCGCCTGCGCCTCGCCGACGCGACCGTGGGTGACGAGCGCGCCCGCCACCTCGCGCTCGCGGCGCGCTACCGCGACCGGCTGGCGGCCTGGGCCGCCGACGCGCCCGGCAACCTCGCCTGCAAGCGGCAGATCCTCGAGGCGGAGTGGGCGGCGAGGCAGCCCGACGAGGCCGCGGCCGTGCGGGCCTATGAGGCCGCGATCGCCGCGGCAGAGGTCGCTGGCCGCACGTCGCTGCGTGCGCTCGCCTGCGAGCTCTTCGGGCGGTTCTGGATGGCACGGGGTCTCGAGCGGCTCGGGCTGAGGCTGCTGCGCGAGGCGAGCGATGCCTGGGCTGACTGGGGCGCCACCGGCAGGGTGCAGGCGCTGCGTCGCGAGCTTGCAGGCGCCTCGGCTGCCCGGGTGGTCGAGCCTCCGCGGCCGGGGGGGCGCGCCGGGACCGTCATGCTGCCGATGGATCGCCTCGACCTCGAGGCGGCGGCGCGTGCGGCCTCGGGCATCGCGAGCATCACGCGGCGCGACGAGGTTGTTGGTACGCTGGTCGAGACCGCCGTGCAGGTCTCGGGCGCCACGCTCGCGGCCCTGCTGTTCGATGGCGTCGAGGTCGCCTGCTGCGTCGAGGGCAGGGTGCGCATGGGCCCCACCGAGCCGGGCCACGGCGGCGATCCCGAGGCGCGTCACGGACTCTGGCGCAGGGTCGAGCGACTCGAGGAGACCTGCTCCGTCACGCACGGCGGGCGGCGCATGGTGGCGCTGCCGCTGCGTGTCGGCGGCCGGCTGCGCGGCATCCTCCATGTCGAGGCCGACAGCGCCGTCAGCAGCCTTGACGGCCCCGGCCTCAGACTGCTCGAGCACCTCGGCTCCTACCTTGGCAGCACGCTCGACAACGCGACGCTCTACGAGCAGCTCCGCGACGCCAACGAGGACCTGATCGAGCGTGGCCGCATGCTCGAGTGGCAGATGGCGTCGTCGCGCACGCTCGTGAGCTGCCCGACGTCGTCGTGGAACGAACCGCTCGACCGGGAGCTCGCGGGGTTCGCCGAGCTGGTGGGGGCGCGGAGCGTGGAGCTGCTGGTCCGCCGGTCGGGTGAGGCGCCTGCGGAGTGTGTGGCCCGCTGGCCCCGCGCCGCCGGCGACGGCGAAGGGGCTGCGCTGTCGACAGTTCGGGCTGCCCGACTGCTCGAGCAGGCGCACGCCTCGGGCCTTGCCGTGCTCGAGGTCGGGAGCGAGGGCGACGCCGGCGACGCGCCCACCACGCTGCTTCGCGAGCAGGGTGACACCACCGCCGTGTGCGCGGCCGTGCATGGCACACAGGGCGCGACCGGCGCCCTGCTCGTGACGCGCCCGGGGCCGCGCGAGGTCTGGCGCCCCGCCCACCTCGCCGCGCTGCGCATCTTTGCCGACACCGTGTCGTCGCTGCTGCAGCGTGTGCACGCCGACGAGCTCTACCGCCACAGCGAGCAGGCGCGTCACCGAAGCCTCGCCGCCACCGTCGCCGGGCTCGCACACGAGCTCAACACGCCGCTCGGGGTCGCACTCACGGCAGAGTCAGTGTTTGCCGGCGAGCTCGAGCGCCTCGCCTCAGACCACCCGGGCATCTCGCTCGGCAGGCTGCAGCGCGCGTCACAGCTCATGCGGAGCAACGTCGAGCGCGCCGCCCAGCATGTGCGCACCTTTCGGTCGGTGGTGCTCGAGCAGACCCATGACGGCCTCACCGACATCGACCTGCGCGGCTTTGTCGAGCATGTGGTCGCCTCGCTGGCCCCGCTGCTGCGACGGCACCGGCTCGCGGCGACGCTGGCGCCGACACCGGCCGTCGAGGTCGTGGCGTCGTGCAACCCCGGGCGCATCGCACAGGTCGTGACCAACCTGATCGAGAACGCCGGGCTTCACGCCTATGGTCCCGACGGCGGGCCGCTCGCGTTCGAGGTGACCTCGCACGGCCGGTTCGCGCGGATTCGCGTGGCCGACCGGGGCGCGGGCATGTCGTCGGCGATCGCGTCGCGCTGCATGGAGCCCTTCTACACCTCACGCCGCCACGAGGGCGGCACCGGGCTCGGGCTCTTCATCGTGCGGCAGGTGATCCAGGACGAGCACCGGGGCTGCGTTGAACTGCAGACGGCGCCGGGGCAGGGCACGGACTGGGTGCTCGAGTTCCCGCTCCGCAGCCACCCGGGCGACGCGAAGGGTTGACCCGCCGCCCGGGCCGCCGGTCAGCCGCGCTCCGCCCTGATGAAGTCGGCCACGCGCTCGCCGATCAGGATCGCCGGCGCGTTGGTGTTGCCGCCGATCACCGAGGGCATGATCGCCGCGTCGGCCACGCGCAGGTTGTCGAAGCCCCGCACCTTGAGCCGCGGCGTGACGACCGCACGCTCGTCGGTGCCCATGCGGC
>JBILLP010000062.1:0-10557 GCA_044376025.1 Bradymonadia bacterium | reverse complement strand
GTGCAGCGAGCCTCCGCGGCGTTGCGCATGGCGGGTGAGGTCCTGCGTCGCCACGGCTCCCAGTATTTCGTCGGGCGCGTCGAGTACGCGACGGCGAGGGTCGCGCTGCTCACCCGGGACTGGGCCGCGGCGCTTCGCCACGCGGAGCAGGCCGACCGCGCCTTCGAGCATTCGGGCACGCGGCAGTTCATCTCGCGCGTCGCGGCCGTCCGGGCGCGGGCGCTCATGGAGTCGACGGAGGTCGCAGCCTGCCAGCAGGCCATCGTGGAGGGCCGAGCAGCCCTGCCTGACGCCGTGGAACCCGAGGTCGCGCTCGAGCTCAATGCCGTCGAGTTCGAGTCGCTGGCCCGCGGCGGACGTACCGAGGGCATCGCGGGCCTTGCCGAGGTGGCGCGGGCGTTCGAGGCGCTCGGACTGCATGCGCGCGAGGTGACCGTGTTGGCGGTGCGCGAGAGGTCCAAGAAGCCAGCGGTCTCGCGCGAGGCGCTCTCCGCGCTGCTTGCGAGGTGGGATTCGCTCGGTGCGACGCTCTCGCCGCCACTCCGTAGGCTCTGGGAGGCCCACCCGGAGCGGCAGATGCTCATCGCGGCCGTCCGGGCGACCGGGGAGAAGCCCCCGGTCTTGGCGGCGCCCACCCAACGTGACCTTGAGGGCTGGCGGCGGCGCTACCCCCGGATCGTGGGCTCTCACCCGAGGATGTGCCAGCTCTTCAGGCTGCTCGACCGGGTGGCGCCGACCGAGTCGAGCGCGCTCGTCTTCGGGGAGTCCGGGACCGGCAAGGAGCTCGTCGCGGAGGCGATCCACCGGAACTCCGCGCGCGCGGCCGGACCCTTCGTCAAGGTCAACTGCGCCGCGTTCGTCGAGACGCTGCTGCTCTCGGAGCTCTTCGGGCACGAGCGAGGCGCGTTCACCGGCGCGACGCAGCGCAAGAAGGGTCGCTTCGAGCTCGCCGACGGCGGAACGCTCTTCCTGGACGAGATCGGCGATATCTCACCGACGACCCAGGTCGCGCTGCTGCGTGTGCTGCAGGAGCGCACCTTCGAGCGTGTCGGTGGCACGGAGTCGGTCACGTCAGACGTGCGGCTCATCTGCGCCACCAACCGCAACCTCGAGGCGATGGTCCGTTCGGGGCAGTTCAGGCAGGACCTCTACTACCGACTCAAGGGCGTCATCATCGAGCTGCCGACCCTTCGCGCCCGCCGCTCCGACATCCCTGCGCTGGTCCGGCAGGCCCTCGCGGGCATGGGCGCATCCGCTGAGGCACGGAGCTTCTCTGCAGACGCGATGCATCGGCTGGTCAGCTACTCGTGGCCCGGCAACGTGCGCGAGCTCGAGAACCTTGTCCGGGCCGTCGCCGTGCTGGCCGATCGGCCGGTCATCGACCGCGCCCAGCTGGCGCTCTTCGACGACTACTTCGCCGACGGGAGCTTTGCGGAGGATGTCGAGCCGGCTGCGATCGACAACGGGCCGGCCGACGCCGAACCAACGAGCGAGCCGCCAGCGATCGTCCCGCCGCCGGGACTCGGCGCCGCGTCGCTCACCTCGCTCGGGCTCGACGAGGCGCGCGAACGGCTCGAGTTCGAGCTGATCTCCCAGGCGCTGACTGAAGAGGCCGGCAACATCGCCGCCGCCGCGCGCCGGCTCCAGGTCAAGCGCCCGCGGCTCTCCCAGCTCATCTCCGCGCATCCGGGACTGACCGAGCTGCGTGAACGGCTCCTCGCCGGCAATGACTCCACGCGTGACGACACGGAGGCGACCCATGAATCCGCTTCGTAGCTCCCTGCGCTTGACCCTCGTCGGCCTTGCGGCGCTGGCCGCCGCACCCCTGGCCGGATGCGACGATGTCACCGCGGCTCCCGAGGTCACCACGGAGCAGCCCGGCGAGACGGTCGCCGTCAGGCAGCCGGTTACCGTTCGGACCGTCTTCGTTGCCGACGGGCTTGCCGCCTCGTCCGATGTCGAGGTCGAGCGCTTCTTCCTCAGGGTCGGGACGCTCGCCCTTGAGCCGCTCGACCCAGATGCCTCCACCTCGTTCGCATCGGTCACGCCGCTGCTGCTCACGTTCTCTCCGTCCGAGGGCATCCTCGAGCTGTCAGGGCCGACCCTCCAGCTCTCCCACGGCGGCCGGTTCGCCCTGACGCTGCAGGCGGAGCCGAAGGAGGTCGCATCGAGCAGCAAGGCGAGCGATTCCGGCTCGATGGAGGTCTCCGGGAGCTGGGCCCGGACCATCCTCGTGTCAGGACCGGAGCGCGAGCCTTCGCCGCTGCCTTGGCGCCCCAAGGCGTCGCTTCCATTCCATACCGAGACCGTCGAGACTCCCTTCAGGTATCACTCTGACGAGGTCGCCCGCATCCAGCTCGGCGAGGTCGAATTCAGCGGCGAGGGTGAGTTCGAGCTGCGCATGACGATCGACTTCAGCTCGTGGGTGCGCGAGACCGTGGTCCCGGCGCTGCGCGACTCCGCCCAGCCCGTCATCCGGGCCGTTGACGGCACGGTCGATGACACCTCGGCCGAACCGGTCGATTCGTTCGACCGCGAGGGCGAGGGGCTCGAGAGGCTGATCGGCACGATCGGGGTGCGGGCGCGCGCACGCTAACCGGCGCTCGGCACGATCCGGGTTGCGGCCTCGCGCGGTGTGAGGTCTCCGCGCACGACGGCGGCCTCGATCCCGGGTGCCTCCGCGATCCGTAGCTCAGCCTCAATCCTGACCCGGTGCTCGACCTCCGCGCGGAGCTCCCCGCGTCGTCTCCGCTCGTCGCGCCTCGCGAACTCCTCGCCGCGGTCCTCGATGCGCGACACGACCCACGCAACCAGCCGATCGAGCCCCGTTCCGAGTGTCGAGACCGTGCTGAACACGGGTGGGGGCGAACCTCCGACAAGCCGTGACAGTGACAGCGTGCTGCGGACCTGCCGAGCAAAGTCCTCTGAACCCGGACGGTCGGCCTTGTTTACGACAACCGCGTCGCCGATCTCCATCACACCCGCCTTCAGGGACTGCACGTCGTCGCCGAGCCCGGGCACGAGCACCACGAGCGTGGTGTGGGTCGCCTCGGCGATGTCGACCTCATCCTGGCCGACTCCGACGGTCTCGATGAGGATGGCGTCGTAGCCGAGGCACTCGAGCACACGCGCAACGCCGTTGGTTGCGCGGGCGAGCCCGCCGAGCTGCCCCCGCGTTGCCATCGAGCGGATGAAGACGCCGGGGTCGGCGGCGTGCTGCTGCATGCGGAGGCGGTCTCCGAGCACGGCGCCACCGGTGAAGGGAGAAGACGGGTCGACCGCGAGCACCGCGACCCGCATTCCCCGCTCCCGCAAGTGCTGGATCAACTGCGAGGTGAGCGTCGACTTGCCGGCTCCCGGGACGCCGGTGATGCCGATCCGGTGCACCGCGCGGAGCGGTCCAAACGGACCGAGTGCCTCGAGCGCGGCAAGCCCGCCGGATTCGACATCGAAGAGCAGCGATGCCGTTGCCCGGAGGTCGCCGCCGCGTGCCCGGTCGAGCAGCTCTGCGCCGGCTGCGGCATCGAGCGGCCGCCGCACGTCTCAGCGGCCCGTGAACTTCGCGGGGCGCTTCTCGACGAAGGCCCGCGTTCCCTCAAGCGCATCCTCGGTCGCGAAGATGCCGCCAAAGGCCCTGCACTCCTCATCGAGGCCCTGCGCGAGGGGCACGTCGTAGGAGCGCTGCGCGAGCTGCTTGCTGCGGGAGATCGCCTGGGGCGCCTTCGACAGGATGGTCGCCATGGTCTGCCTGACCGCTGGCATCAGCTCGGGCAGGGGGAGCACCCGATTCACGAGCCCGATGCGGGCAGCCTCGTGCGCAGAGATGACGTTGCCCGTCAGCAGCAGTTCCATCGCGGGCCCGTAGCCAACCTTGCGGGGCAGGCGCTGGGTTCCGCCGAAGCCGCAGATCAGCCCGAGGTTGACCTCAGGCTGACCAAACCGCGCGTTCTCGGAGGCGTAGATGAAGTCACAGGCCAGCGCGAGCTCGCACCCGCCGCCGAGCGCGAAGCCGTTGACCGCCGCGATGACCGGCACCGGGAGCGCCTCGAGCTGCGCGAAGACGTCGGAGCCGAGGTGGGCGAACTCCTCACCCCTGTCGCGCTCGAGCTGGCTCATCATCGCGATGTCGGCACCGGCAACGAAGGCCTTCTCGCCGTCGCCGGTGACAATGATGCCCGCAACGACGCCTTCGGAGACCGCCACCGAGAGCTCGTGCACGGCGGCATGGAACTCGCGAAGCGTCGCCTCATTGAGGGCATTGAGCGCCTTGATGCGAAGCACGGTGAGGGTCGCGACTCGGTCGGCGACGTCGATGCGGAGGTTCTCGAACGCAGAAAAGTCCATGGTGTGTCCGTGTCTGGTTACCGGGGGTAGACGTAGAAGCCCCGCCCCGACTTTCGGCCGAGCCAGCCGGCAGCGACGTATCGGCGGAGCAGGGGACAGGCGCGGTACTTGGGGTCGCCCATCGCGTTGTGCAGCGTATCCATGATTGCGACGCACACATCGAGCCCGATGAGGTCGCCGAGCGCGAGCGGCCCGAGCGGGTGGTTGGCGCCGAGCTTCATCGCGGTGTCGATGTCGTCGACGGTCCCGACGTTCTCCATGAGCGCGAAGGCCGCCTCGTTGATCATGGGGATGAGGATGCGGTTCACGATGAAGCCCGGGTAGTCCTGTGCGGCGACCGTGGTCTTGCCGACACGCTGGGCGAAGGCGACCACCGCGTCGAAGGTCTCATCGGAGGTTCCGATTCCGCGGATGATCTCGACGAGTTGCATCATCGGGACCGGGTTCATGAAGTGCATGCCGACCACGCGGTCCGAGCGGCGCGTCACGCCACCGAGCTCCGTGATCGACAGCGAGGAGGTGTTCGAGGCGAGCACCGCGCCGGGCTTGGCGACCGAGTCGAGCTCCCTGAAGACGTGGTGCTTGAGCGTGCGGTTCTCGGTGACCGCCTCGACGATGATGTCGCACGGGGCGAAGTCGGCGACCAAGCGCGAGAACGAGATGCGGGCGAGCGTCGCGTCGTGCTCCTCGGGTGTCAGGCTCTTCTTGGTGACGAGGCGACCGAGCGAGCGCTCAATGTAGGTGCGGGCCCTTGCCAGGTTGTTGTCATTCTTGTCGACGACAACCACCGACAGGCCCGCCGCCGCAGAGACCTGCGCGATTCCCGAACCCATCTGGCCGCCACCCAGGACGCCAATCAACTCGAACGGCTGCGACATGACTGCTCCCGTGACACCTGAACCCGCCCGACGCGCGACGCAGGCCCGGCTGACTACCAGCGGGGCCTCTGCCTCACAAGGCGCGGCGCCACGTCGCGGGCCCTGCCGCGCCCACTCCCCCTGGCGTCCGTGATGCGTCCCGGGCGACGCTCCGAAGCGGGTCGGCGGTCTGACCCGCGGGCCGCGGCCACCGGACCCGCCGACGGGCGCGTCATCGCGTCGGTGACCGAGGCGCTGGTCGCAGCCATCGCCGCGCGACCGCGCTCCGCGCCCACGATCCTGTCGCACGGGCTGCGCGTCCGCCCTGAGCTCGGGCCGCGGGACCGCCAGCTGGTCAGGCTCTGGGTTCGCGCCGCGCTGCGGGCGTGGCACGCGGCCCTGCACCTCGACCGGGGCGCTGCGCCCCAGCTCGCGGTCGCGCTCGCCGCGGCCCATGACGCGGCGCTGGCCCCTTGGAGCGACGAGCTGCCGCACCAGCACCTCGCCCGCCGCGCGCGGCTCGTCACGGGCACGGCGGCCCGCATCGAGCTCAGCTCGCTCCCCATGGCCGCTCGGCTCGGGGTCGATGCGGAGTGGTTCGTCGCGCCGTGGGCCACGTCGATGGCGGAGCCCTTCTTGGCCGCTTCGCTACGGGAGCCGCCGCTCACGGTTCGCCTCAACCGGACGCTGGGCTCGCGCTCGCAGCTCGAGGCAGCGCTCATCCGGGAGCAGGTTCGCTTCGACCCCGTCGAGGGCGCTCCCGACGCGCTCAACCTCCGGACCGACCGCCACGTCTTCGATCTCGCATCGTTCCGGGATGGCCTCTTCGAGGTCCAGGATGCGTCGGGCCAGCGGCTCTGCGCCGCGCTCGCCGACCACCTCGCGCCCGGCCTCGGGGTTCTCGACCTCTGCGCCGGGCGTGGCGGCAAGTCGCTCGCGCTCGCATCGCTGGTGCCCGGGCTGCGCCTGGTCGCCACCGACATCGACGCCGCGCGGCTGGCCGACGTTCCGGCGCGGGCGGCGCGCGCGGGCGCTGTCGGCGTTGAGGTCCGTGCGTTCGAGGAGGCGCTCGCCTCGCGGTACGACGCCGTGCTCGTCGATGCCCCGTGCTCGGGCCTCGGGACACTGCGACGCCACCCCGAGCTCCGGCTCTGGAGGACGCCCGGGGACATCGCCGACCTTGCCCGCACCCAGCACGACGTGCTGCGCACCGCCGCGGCGCGGGTAGGGCCGGGCGGGCTGCTCGTCTACGCGACCTGCTCCGTCCTCGACGCAGAGAACGAGGCGATCGCGGACGCGTTCACCAGCGCGTCCGGGGAGTTCGAGGCGTTGGACCTCGTGGGTGACCGGGCTGGCCACCCGGTCCGGGGCGTGCGGCTCGGCCCCGATACCCACGGTACCGACGGGTTCTTCTTCGCGGCGTGGCGGAGGAGAGCCTAGTCGAGGGCCTCGGCTGCCGTTTCCGCGGAGATCGAGGCGATCGCGACCTCGCGCCAGTCTGAGAACCTGCCGGAGCCAGGCTCCCAGTGGGCGAACTCGATCCCGGCCAGTTCGTTGCCCTCGAACCGGTAGCGTGCGATCTGGCCTCGTCGGTGATCGTGGGTGTCATGTGCGGTGGTGCTCGACGAGACCCCGACCACGATCAGCCCCGCCGCTGTGCGGCGCAGGTGACAGACGTGGTTGTGACCGTGCACGAGCAGGTCTGCGCCCACCTCGTGCGCGAGCGCCCTGACAGCCCCCGCATCGCGCAGCGCCCGGTGGAACTCGAACCGTTTGTGGGGCGCACGGGTGCCATGGTGGTGGACCGCAAAGACCAGCGGTCGTCGCGACGGACGCCCCGTCAGCAGGCGCCGGGCCGCGGCGATCTGCTCGTTGCCGATGCGGCCGTGCGCCAGGAAGGGCGCCGTGGGCACAGCCGACGAGAAGCAGCAGACATCGACGTCGCTGAGGGTCACGAGGTAGGGGTAGGGGCCGCCGTCGCGCGCATCGGCCCGCTGGTGCTCCGCAAGCGTGCGCTCGAACTGGCCCTGGACGCAGACCGGCAGGTAGGCGTCGTGGTTGCCCGGGATCACGGCCGTCCGCAGCCCCGCGTCGAGCACCGGCCTGAGCTCGGCGGCGGCCGCTGCGAGCTCGGACTCGAGCCCGAGGTTCGTCAGGTCGCCGGTCACGAGCACGAGGTCTGGCCGCTCGCTGACCGCGCGGTGGACCGCCGCGCGAAGGATCGCGACGTCGTACTCCGCCTTGCGGCGAAGCCGGTAGTTCACCAGGCCGGTCCCGCGCTTGGTGAGGAGGTCTGAGGGGCGAAGGCTGGACGGATCCCAGACGTGGATGTCCGTCAGCTGGATGATGCTCGTCGGCACGGCGGCGCTTCTGCAGGGGGAGCGGAGAGCCTTCGGCTCAGTCCGCGGTCAACGTGTACCGGCCCGTCGCGGCGCTGTCGAACGCGCGGACCTCGATCAGGAAGGACCCGCCCCTGGCCGGCACGAGCGACACGGATTCGGTATCCCCGAGCGTGTCGCTGCTCCCGACGAGCGTGCGGGCGTCATCGTAGACGTACAGGTCGAGGTCTGCGACGTCGTGGTCGAAGGAGATCGTCACGTTCACCCGCCGGCCGCCGAGCACCGGCAGCGTGAACCAGTCAACGTCACCGGGGCAGATCGACAGGGGCAGCCCCTCCGCGTCGTCGGCCGACGTTGCGTCGATGGCGAAGTCGTTGGGTTCTGAGAGGTCGGCCTCACACACCCCGAGGATCTCGATCGGCTCTGCGTAGACATTGTTGCGCTCCGACAGCTCGGTCACCACCCCGGTGTCGTCGAGCCGAAGGACCACCCAGAAGCGGCCGACGCCCGTGAAGCTTGGCGGGATGGTGACCTTGCGCCCCTCGACAAGCGACGAGAGCCCCGCGATCGCTCCAAGGTCGACGCGACGCAGAAGCAGGTCGTCGGCACTCCAGCCCGGGTCGGCAGACAGGTACAGCGCGTAGCTCGACGGCGCGGCCTCGGCATCGAAGGCGTTGGCGATCTCGAACGCGTACGCGACCTGCTGCCCTGGGATGGCGATGCCGGGAGCGACCGAGAACCCACTTGCGATGAGGTCGGTGCCGCCAAGCCCCTCGACATGCAGCTGGTAGGGCTGGTTGCGGGGGCCCGAGCCGGTTGACCTGACCCTGACGTAGATGATCTCGTTGGGCACGGCGGCCACGTAGGTGAGCCTCTCGGCCGCCGTCACCGTGTTCGAGATGAAGGTCGCGGCGTTGCGCCAGAGCGAGAGTCGAAGCTCTGACGGGACCGTCGCGGCGCCCTCGATCGGGTCGAGTCCGAAGACGACGCGTGCGCCGACGGCGAGTGGGCCGACGCGGTAGTAGTCGTCATCAGACTCCGGGCAGATGGCGACGTCGGCATCGAGCCAGTCCCGGAGGGGTGCCGCGACCGAGAAGCCGTTGTTCGGCTCCCCGTCGCTGCTGCACTGCAGCTCCGCCGGGGCACGACCCGAGTCGACCTCGAGCGTGTAGGGGACCTCGCGATCCCGACCGGCCACGTAGACCTCGAGCGTGTAGCACTGGTCGCCGGTCACGAAGTCGACCGAGACGGACTCGTCGCCGCCGGTGCCCTCGCTGCGATCGACGATCGTGCCGTCGGCCGCTGTCAGTCGCAGATCCACGTCGCCGAACCCTGGGTCGAAGGCCACCGACATCGTGAGGTCGTCGCCATCCTGCACGCAGACCCGGTAGAAGTCCCGGTTGTCGCTGCAGACGAGCAGGCCGGCGAGCGTGGTCGGTTCGCCGTCGGGCGCCACGAGCTCGCGGGGTGCATCGGCCGCATTGTTGGGCTCGAGCGTGTCAAAGCAGGCGGCGTCGATGACGAAGATCGGCGATACCCCCGTGTTGTTGGTCTCGTCGATCTCATCGGGGACCTCGTTCCGGGCATCGCCGACGACGCCGATGTAGAACGCGCCGCCGCCGGTCGAGTCGGGCAGCGTCACCGGAATCGTACGCTCGACGCGCTCTGAGAAGGTCGGAACGACCACCTCGGTCAGGCGAAGGTCCTCGACCGGGTCGATATCCGGGTCGTCAGACAGGTAGACGCGTGCGAGTGAGTCCGGGGCGTCGTCGGTCCCGAGGTTCACGACGTCGAAGCTGAGGTTGACGGTGGCGCCGAGCAGGGGGCGCGCCGCGTCGATGCCGACATCGAGGACGACGATGTCCGTGCCGGGCAGGGCGCTCGTGACGTTGAGCTCGAGGTCGTAGACGTTGCGGTCGGTCGGGGTCCGGCCGAAGACCTTGAGCAGGTAGTCGCCACGCTGCGCCGCAGAGAGGTACGAGACCTCCTCGAGGTCGCCGTCGGTCGACGACGTGTCGAGCACGGTCGCACGGTCGGGACCGTACAGCACCATGTCGAGGTTGCCGCGTGCGCGCTCGAACCGAATCCGCGCGCGGAGCGACTCTCCCCTGAACAGCGGGATCGCGTACCACTCGATCGCGGTCGAGCACATGGTCAGATCGTCGAAGGACCCGACCTCGGGGTCGAGGTAGAAGGGCCGGGTCGGGGACTCGTTCGGCTCGTAGGGATCCTCGGCGCAGGCGCAGACCGACCCGCGGATCGTCACGGTGCCGTCGAAGCTTGCCTCGTTGTTGCCCTCGTCGGTCTCGGGCACCGAGCCCGTGGCATCGACAACGACGACGACGCGGTAGGTGTCGACGAACGTCGCGCAGATGGCCGGCGCCGTGACGACGATGCTCGCGCAGGCCCGCGGCTCCAGCGGCGCGAGCCGGGTCTCCGCGAGCACGATGTCCGAGGCGTCCGAGAGGTCATCCTGCGACAGCAGCGCCCGGAGCACGCCCGGGGTCGAGCCGTTCGTCCCATCGTTGCAGACCTCGACCGTGACGGTCAGCGGCGCCTCGTTGTCGAGGTCGGTTGGCGTCACCTCGAGCGACTCGATGCGCAGGTCGATGCTCGCCTCACCTGCGACTTCGATGGGCGTCGGGGCACGTGAGACGTTGTTGCCGTCGTCTGACTCGGCGATCGAGAGGTTCGGATCGCAGTAGACGAAGACGAAGTAGCTGCCCGGGTCGAAGAAGCCGGGGATCGTGGAGTCGCGCAGCAGGTCTGTGGCCGCTCCGGCCGCGAGCGGCGCGATCGTGACCGAGTCGAGCACCTCGTCGTCGCGCGTCGAGAGCTGGTCGTCGCCAGAGAGGTAGATCCGGCAGAGGAACTGCACCGGGATGTCCTCTGTCCCGGCATTCTCGACCTTCGCCCTGACCTCGATCGAGCCGTCAAGGAAGGTGTTCAGCGGTGCGACCTGCACCTGCGAGACCGCGATGTCGGCGCCGGGGAGCTGCTCGTCGGTCACGGTGACG
>JBILLP010000464.1:0-3361 GCA_044376025.1 Bradymonadia bacterium | reverse complement strand
TCGACGGCATGCACATCGCCGGTGCGCAGCGGCTGGCCCTGCAGGTAGAGCCGGTCGAAGACGACCCGGATCGAGTCGCCCTCGATCAGGCTCGAGGACAGGTCGAGGTCCCACTGCAGCGCATCGGCGATGGCGCCTGCGAGCTCGGGTGGCTGCCCGGCCGCCTCGACGCTCGCCCAGAGCGAGCCCACGATCGGGATTCCGACGGCCACGGTACGGGCCTCGACCGGCACCTTGACCTCCTCGCCGGCGAAGCTCCCGTCGAGCCGGCGCCGCGACTCGAAGTAGCGCTCCGGCGAGACCTGGTACCGCAGTCGGTCGACCCTGCCCGAGGGCTGCAGGTCGGCCTCCCAGGTGTGACCGACGCGCGAGCGCCTGAAGTCGAACCGCCCTGCGAGGGCACCGACCGCCCGCTGCAGCGACTCGGGCTCTGCGCCGCGCTCCGAGAGCGCCTCGAAGAGTGTCTGGCCCGGCTCGATCGCACCCCGCGGCCTGGGGTCGGTGACGGTCGGACGCCCCGACTGCCACGACACGCCGGGGGCCGCGCGGTCCCACCGGATGGCGGGCGCGACCAGGGTGCGGAGCGGGCTGTCGCTGCCCTGGGCGACTCGGTCGGGGTCGGGCGAACGGTCGCGACGCAGCCAGAGCAGCGCCGCGCACCAGCAGACCAGCAGCGCCAGGATCAGGCCCCAGCCCGGTCCGCGCGAGCGCCGCACCTTGAAGCCGCGTCGCCGCCCCCGGAGCAGGTCGCGCGTGAAGGCCTCGTCACCCAGCAAGCCCACCCCTGCGCAGCAGCTCGCGGGCCGTCAGGCGCGCGGCGTCCCCGGGCTCCGCCCCCCCGATCATCCTCGCGAGCTCATCGACGCGGGCCTGCTCGTCGAGCCGCTCGATCCGGCTCCGGGTCTGGCCCTCGCTGACGGCCTTGCTCACGCACAGGTGGTGGTGCCCGTGCGCGGCGATCTGCGGCATGTGCGTGATGGTCAGGACCTGCCTCTCGTTCGCGAGCTCGCGGAGCATGCCCCCGACGACCTCCGCCGTTGCGCCCCCGATGCCCGCGTCGACCTCATCGAACAGGTAGACGTCGGCGGGATCGCCGCGCAGCAGCACATGCTTGAAGGCGAGCATCAGCCGCGAGAGCTCGCCTCCGCTCGCGACCTTGCCGAGCTGACGCAGGTCGCCACCGGCGTTGGCGGCGAAGAGCAGCTCGACATCGTCGGCGCCGTGCTCGTGCCAGGTCCCGTCACGCAGCGGCTCGACCGTCACGGCGACCCTGGCATGCGCCATCGCCAGTCGGCGTGCGGCCGTGGTCAACGCCTCCGCGGCGTGGGGCGCGCTCGCGCGTCGCCGCTCCCGGAGCCGCGCGGCGGCGGCACCCAGCGACGACTCGCGGCCCGCAACCTGCTTCTCTGCCGCCGCGAGCGCGTCCTCGAGCCCCTCGAGGTTCGAGAACTCTGCCTGCAGGGCCGCCGCACGCTCCTGCAGCTCGTCAGGACCGCACGCATGCTTGCGGGCGAGCCTGCGGAGCTTCTCGTGGCGAGCCTCGAGCGCGTCGGGGTCCTCGTCGAACGAAAGGTCGTCCCGGTAGCGCTCGAGGTCGTCTCCCAGGGCAGAGACCTCCTCGGCGAGTGACGTCGCGCGCTCGGCAAATGCCTCGAGCGCGGCGTCCATTGCGGCCGCCCGGGCGAGTACCTGCCGAGCCGACTTCAGCAGCGACGCCGCAGAGGGCTCCGAGGCCTCGACCATCGCAGCGGCCTTGCCGACCGCGTCGCGCAGCTTGCCGGCGTGCCGCGCCCTCTGCACGCGGGCCTCGAGGTCGGCTGCCTCTCCGGGCTTGAGCTGCAGCGCCGCGAGCTCGTCGATCTGAAATCGCAAGAAGTCCTGGCGCTGCAGCCGGTCGGACTGCGCCCGGGCCAGCTCGTCGCGCCGCTGGACAGCCTCACGCCACGCCCTCCACGCGTCGCGGACGGCGGTGCGCTCCGCGGTCAGCCCCGCGAACGCGTCGACCAGGTCGCGCTGGACCTCGCGACGCATCAGCGTCAGGGCCTCGTTCTGGCCGATGAGCTCGACCTGCGTCCCGACAACTCGATCGAGCAGCGCCACGGTGACCGCCCGGTCGTTGATGAAGGCACGGCTGCGGCCATCCCGCGCCACAGTGCGCCGCACGAGGATCTCGTCTGAGGCCTGCAGCCCCGCCTCGTCGAGCACCTCTGCGACAACCTCGCGCAGCCCGGGGGCAACCCGGAGCGTGCCCTCGACGACGGCCTCCCGCGCTCCGTGTCGAACCAGCTCACTGCTGGCGCGGGCACCGCGCAGAAGGTGCAGGGCGTCGAAGAGGATCGACTTGCCGGCGCCGGTCTCCCCGGTCAGCACGGTGAGCCCCGCATGCAGCGGCAGCTCAAGAGACTCGATGAGCACGAAGTCGCGGATTCGGAGTTCGAGAAACACGTTCGGACCTCAGCGGCGTGGGACCAGCGTCAGGGCGCTCGGCGATCGCGTTGACTTGTCGGGACCTTCGGCTATCTCCGGGCGCTGCTGCAAAGGGGATTTCCCGGGAGTCACGATGCGCATCGTTTCGCGTACCTTGTTGTTCGGCGCCACGTCGGCGTTGTTGCTTCTTTCTGGCTGCAAGGGCTGCTCGAAGCAGGGCGGAGAGGCGGCGACCGAGGAGGCAGTCAAGCTCCCGACGGCGCGGGCGGAGGTCATCGACGCTTACCTCTCCGCGCTGCCGGCGTCGACCCGCTGGTTTGCCATCATCCCCGATCCGACAGCGCTCATGAAGGGCTTCGGTGCCGTGCACACGCCCGTGGGCAGGGTCGTCCCGCAGCTCCGCCTGCTCGAGAGCGACATCAAGAACACGATCGGCGTCGACCTCGCCGATCCCGCAACGCTCACCCGGCTCGGCATCCCGGCCCACTCAGGCGTCGCCTTTGCCAATGACGACAACGCGCCGGTGGCGATGCTGTTCGTCGAGGACAAGGACAAGTTCCTCGGCGAGATCCACCGGATCGTCACCAACCAGCCCTACGCCTACGGCGCCACCACAACCGAGAAGGTCATCGGCGGCCTCACGTTCAAGGTCTACCAGAAGCCCGCCCCCGAGACGCGCACGCTTTACGTGTCGGTCGACAAGGGGCTGGCACGCATCGTTGGCGCTGCCGACACGGCTCGCGCCGATGCGGCAGTGACCGCGCTGACCGGCGCCTCCGCAGGCTCGCTGAAGTCGCGCCCGGGGATCGCCGAGCAGCTCAAGTCCGCCGACGGCATGCCCCTCGTCGTCTGGTTCGATGTGAACCGGGTCGCCAAGGAGGGCTCCGGCGAGCCGCCGGCGGGCTCGTCCGCAGCGGCGGTCCGCGGCGTGATC
>JBILLP010000465.1:0-3361 GCA_044376025.1 Bradymonadia bacterium | reverse complement strand
GTCGCTGGCGGTCTCCCTGTTCTCGCTCCGGCTGCCCTCAGCCTCGGCGGACGACGCCGACGAGGCCCCCGAAGACGGCCTCGAATCGACCGAGTCGGTGAGCCACCGCGCCGGCGTCGTGCTGACCACGCCCGATGGCTGGATCTTCGTCGCCGGCGACCGCACCGCGTCGCACGGCACGCTCTCGACCTGGGCGGTCCGCTCGCCCGACGGCGGCGCGACCTGGGAGCCCGCGCTGCTTCCACCGCTCGCCTCGTACAACATCGTCGACCTCGCCTGGGTCGATGACACGCTGCTCGCCCTGGCGCAGTGGTCGGTCGAGGGACCGGGCGACATCGCCGTGCTGCGAAGCAGCGACGCCGGCGCCTCGTGGTCGTTCGTCTCCGAACTGCCCCGCCCGGACCACACCGCCGTGGTGACCGACGTACTCTGGCACGACGGCTGGCACGCCACGGTGCGCCTGACCTGGTTGGACCCCGACGAGGGTGGCTGGCGGTTCGGCGACTTCGAGACCCGCGACCGCGGCCTGTCCTGGGCCGCCGGGGAGCCGCGTGAGTGTGGGCCCAACGGGTCGGTCGAACCGCTGCCTCGGCCTGACGACACGCGCTGGAAGACCGCCCCGATGCTGAACTACGCCGACGTGTTCCCGGTGGTGGCGACCTCGTCGGGGCGCACGCTCGAGCTGCGGGTGGCCGCGGTCGACGCGGCCGGGGTGTACGGCTACGTGCGGTCGGGCGCCGAGCTGATCGAAGCCTCCAGCGGGGCGCGGCTGCGCACGCGCAGGGTCGTGCAGGCCCGGCTCGACGCCGATCGCTCCGGGCGCCTCCGGGCCACCCTGGGCGCCGGCGGCGGCGTGGTCGACTGCACGGCTGACGGCTCGACGCCCCCGCTGCTCGTGTCGGCCTTCATCGAACCGGCTGACCTGCTCCCGGTCGTGGCGCGGGTCGCACGCTTCGAGCAGGGCGACGGCACCTCGCTGCGCCTCGCCGCCGGCGCGCTCGTCGAGCGCGCCACAGACGGCGGGCTTCGCTACCGGTTCGAGGCGGGGCCTCCAGGCGTCGAACCGCCCGAGCTGCCGCTTCCCGCGGGCGTCGCGACGATCTCTGATCGCTTCGAGGTCGAGGGGCCGCTTCGCCCGGAGGCACCATCGGACGACGCGATCGAGTCGAGGGTCGTGAGCGCCTGGGGCGCCGCGTCGCTGCTGGGGGTGGAGCTCGACTTGACACGTACCGACGACGACGGGATCCGCGTGCTCGGGAGCTGGGGCTTCGCGGCCGTCGACGGGTCGTTGGCGAAGACCGTGGTCGGGTGCGCCAGGGCGACGCTCCGCGTCGGCGAGGGGTTCGATGCCACCGGCTCGTACGGCCTGGGCGCGTACGGAAGGCGCGTCGGGCTCGGAGCCGCCGAACTGCTCGAGCCCGGAACCAGGCTGACCGACACGTCGGGCGCAGTCGTCGCTACGGTATCGGAGCAGCTGCCCGGGCCGGGAGCTCCCGAGCCCATGCTCGGCAGTCCGTCGTCGCCGGTGGAGCCTGGCGACGGTCGGCGCTGCGCGGCGCTGGCGGGCTCGTGGTTCGAGCTTGCCGACGGCAGCCCGTGGCTGCTGTGTACGCGGTAGAGGGGGCGTCGGGGAGGCGCTGTGTGTCACACCTGGTGCGGCACAGGCGGTGTCATTGTGTGGTTTGCCCCGTCCGCGTCGAGCGCTGGCTGGCATCGAGGTTGACACAGGGGTGTGACAGTGTGTGTGACGGCCGGTGCGGGGCGTGATCAGCACGTCGGCGCGCCCGTACCCCGCCTCGCGGTTCGAGCCGACCACATGGGACGTGTCGAGATGCAGCAGCCCGACCACAAAGGCCTGGTAGATAGCCTCGATCGGGCGCCTGCCGAGATCGAACATCGACATGCCGGTCACGAGCAGGTTGCGGAGCTGCCGTTGGAGCGCCACCGCGTCGCCGGTCAGCATGCCCTCCTCCCGTGCTCTCCCGTGCGAGGCTGGCCGCCGCTTGGCGATCAGCGTACACGGGTGTGAGCTGCAGCTTGGTCGCAACCATCGAGACCGCCCATGGCCCGTGACCCGATCCCTACCTGGTTCTTCGTGCTGACCGTCGTCCGGCGACACGGCACCTACCTGCTCGTGCACGAGCGCAAGCACGGCCAGCGCTGGTACCTGCCCGCTGGCCGCGTCGAGCCGGGCGAAGAGCTTGTCGCCGCCGCGGAGCGCGAGACGCTCGAGGAGTCGGGCGTGCCCATCCGGGTGACCGGGCTCATCAGGGTCGAGTTCTCGCCCGATGCGGAGGGGACGCGCGTGCGGGTGATCCTCGCCGGGGAGCCGGTCGATGACACCCCGCCCAAGTCGCAACCCGATGCCGAGTCGCTCGCTGCCGGTTGGTTCTCCGCACGCTCCGCGCTTGCGCTGCCACTTCGTGGCTACGACGTGGCCGATGTGATCGAGTACCTCGAGGCCGGCGGGTCGGTCGCTCCGCTGTCGGTGCTCACCTGGGAGGGCGCGCCCTATGCGTAGCGCGGCGCACGTCGAGCGGCGCCCGTGCTCCGAGCCGTCGCGGTGGGGTCACCCGTGACGCCGGCTCGCGCCCGCGACGGGTTCGACACCCTCTCCGACCTCACAGAGGAGCTGTACCTGGGCTGTCCGCGATGTGAAGGACTCGCCATCAGCCGTGTCCTCGAGGCAACCGCCGGGGCGGGCGCGACGCAGCGGCGGGTCGTCTGCACGCGGTGCACCTTCGTGCGCAGCGGGGCGTGCGAAGGCCCGGAGCGAGTCGACCCCTACTTCGGGCTGCCCCTCTACCTGCAGGCAGACTGTCGCTTCGGAACCGTCTGGGCCTGCAACCCGGAGCATCTCGCCGAGCTGAGGCGCTGGATCGAGGCGCCGCTCCGGACCCGCTCGCGCGACGAGGAGGGCAGCTGGAGCAACCGGTCGTGGCGCGCGCGGCTCCCCGCCTGGATGACGCGGGCGGGCCACCGCGACGAGGTCCTCTCTGCGATCGCCCGGATCGAGGCCAGGCTGCGGCGCCCGGGCTGCTGAAGGCCCGGGTCGCGACCACGAACCGGGCCGATGACCGCAGCAGCGTGACGACAGGGGCTGGAGCGACGTGCGGGCGCCTGCTACTGGCTCCGAATCACCCCCGCGAGCTCCCGGAGTCCCGACATGGCCTACCTGTCGTCCTATCGATCATGTCGTGCCGTCGCGCTGCTGCTCCTCGCGCTGGCGGGCTGCTCGACGACCGCCGAGCGAGGCTCGGTCGCCGAGCCCGACGACACGGGCGACGCTGACGTCGCGGGCGACGCGACCGACGTGGCCGATGACACCGGCCCCGACGCGACCGACAGCGGGGCAGACCCC